>JBFKGW010000135.1:0-6966 GCA_041633145.1 Alphaproteobacteria bacterium | reverse complement strand
GCAGATGTACGACCTGTCGCTGGGCCGATTTCTGGGGCCGGACGACGGCTGGGCCGACGTCAGCCTGTGGGGCATGGGCATCGCCAGCCGCGACATCACTGGCGACGGCCGGCCGGAATATTTTCTCACCAGCATGGCCGACAACAAGCTGCGCACGCTGGCCGCCGGTGCTGGGGCAACTCCCGCCTATACCGACGTTGCCTTTGCGCGCGGCGCGACGGCGCACCGGCCGACTTCGGGGCCGGATCAGGCGCGGCCCTCGACCGGCTGGCACGCCGCCTTCGCCGACGTCAACAACGACGGGTATGACGACCTGTTCATCGTCAAAGGTAATGTCGCCGAGATGGCCGAGTTCGCCCAGCACGACCCCAACGTACTGCTGCTTGGCGCGGCGGACGGCCGCTTCACCGACGTTGCCCTCGCCGCCGGCGTAGCAAGTCCGCATCGCGGGCGTGGCGGCGCCGTCATCGACCTCAACGCCGACGGCCGCCTCGATATCGTCGTCGTCAATCGCCAGGTCACAGTCGAGATTTGGCGCAATAAAGGACCGGCCGGCAACTGGCTGGCGGTCACCCTGCGCCAGGGCGGCGGCAACCGCGACGCCATCGGTGCATGGATCGAAGTTGAGACGGGCGAGCGCCGGCAACGGCGCGAGGTAACGATCGGCGGCGGCCACGCCAGCGGTGTGCTGGCGCCACAGCATTTCGGCCTCGGTGACGTCGCCACTGCACGCATTCGTGTTCGCTGGCCGGGTGCCGCGGAATGGGAAGCGTGGCAAACTGTCGGCGTCAACAGAGTAGTCACGGTGCTGCGGCGGCAACGCTGACACGGTGCGGTTGAACCCCGGCGCGTCTGTGCTCGCATGCACGACCACGCCATCCGACGATAGGGGGATTTGCAAATCCAATACCGTGACGTTATTACATCATTTATTGAGGTACGTGCATCAGCAGTGACAACGATGCGAGCCTAGAGGGAGGAAAAAGGGATGAAATTGCGAAATGGACTGATTGCGGGCGCCAGCGCTCTGGCGTTTGCCCTTGCGGCGTCGGCTGCCGGCGCAGACGGTAAAACGATTGGCGTGAGCTGGTCGAACTTTCAGGAGGAACGGTGGAAGACCGACGAGGCGGCCATGAAGGCGGCGATCGAGGCCAACGGCGACAAATACATCAGCGCCGACGCCCAGAGTTCGGCTGAGAAACAGCTCGCCGATATCGAGAGTTTGATCGCACGCGGCGCCAACGCGCTGGTCGTGCTGGCGCAGGACGCTGCAACCATCGTGCCGGCGATCGACCGGGCCAAGGCCGAAGGCATTCCGGTTGTTGGCTACGACCGCCTGATCGAGGTGCCGGGCGTGTTCTACCTGACCTTCGACAACAAAGAAGTCGGGCGGATTCAGGCGCGCGAAGTCTTCAAGATGCAGCCCAAAGGCAACTACGTGTTCATCAAGGGGTCATCGGCGGATCCGAATGCCGATTTCCTACACTCGGGCCAGCTCGAAGTGCTCGATAAGGCGATTAAAAGCGGCGATATCAAAGTCGTCGGCGAGCAGTACACCGATGGCTGGCTGCCGGAAAATGCCCAGAAGAACATGGAGCAGATCCTCACCGCCAACAACAACAAGGTCGACGCGGTTGTCGCCTCGAACGATGGCACCGCTGGCGGCGTCGTCGCGGCGTTGACCGCGCAAGGCATGGAAGGCCTGCCGGTCAGCGGCCAGGATGGCGACCACGCCGCGCTCAACCGGGTGGCGCTCGGTCTGCAGACGGTCAGTGTGTGGAAGGACGCCCGCGAACTCGGCAAAGCCGCCGGCAATATCGCCAGCGCGTTGGCCTCCGGCACGGCGCTCGACAAGGTCGACGGCGCGGTCAAATGGTCCGGCGGCCCCAAGGGCGTGACCATGGACGCGATCTTCCTCAAGCCGGTCCCGATCACCAAAGGCAATCTCGATTTGGTGATCAAGGCGGGCTGGATCGACAAAGCCCGCGCCTGTCAGGGTGTTGGCGCCGACGGTCCGGCCGCCTGCCGTTAGTCTCCTCTCAGGCAACCCGCGCCGGTGCTTTACCGGCGCGGGTTTCTGGCGCGCCGTTGGGCGCGCTAAGCTGAGGCCCTGGAGACCACAGGGGGCAGGGAGCGAGCAATGACCACAACCGAAGGCGTGGCGCCGCCACGCGAAAGCGCGGCCGAGCGATTTTTCCGGGTCGCCGAACTCGACACGCGCATGCTGGCGATGGCGGCGGCGCTGATCGTGATCTGGGTCGCCTTCGACCTGTTGACCGGCGGTATCTTTTTGACCGCGCGGAACCTGTTCAATCTGGCCGTCCAGTCGAGCGTCGTCGGCATCATGGCGACCGGCATGGTGCTGGTCATTGTGGCGCGCCATATCGACTTGTCGGTCGGCTCGGTGCTCGGCTTCACCGGCATGGTGATCGCCTTTCTGCAGGTCGAAGTCTTTCCGATCGGCAGCGCCTGGGGCTGGCCGTTGGCGATCGTCGCCGGGCTCGCGGTCGGGGCCATCGTCGGCGCCTGGCAGGGCGTCTGGGTCGCCTATGGCGGGGTGCCGGCGTTCGTCGTCACCTTGGGCGGCTTGCTGATGTTCCGTGGCGCGACCTGGCTGGTCACCCAGGGCCGCACGGTGGCGCCGCTCGATCCAACCTACCAGCTGCTCGGCGGCGGTATCGATGGGTCGATCGGCGCGACCTGGAGCTGGATCCTCGGTGTTGCCGCGATCGCCGCCCTGGTGTGGTGGTCGCTCTCGGCGCGGCGCAAAAGGGCACGCTACGGCTTCACCGTTAAACCGATCTGGATCGAAGTGGCGATCCTGATCGTGCTCGCCGCCATCATCGTTGGCTTCGTCTCGGTGATGAATTCCTACAACAAGCCGCGCACCGAGATTCCCCGCGGCATCCCCGTGCCGGTGCTGATCCTGATCGCCACGGTGCTGCTGATGACCTTCATCGCGCGGTCGACCAAATTCGGCCGCTACGTATTTGCCATGGGCGGCAATCCCGAGGCGGCGGAGCTGTCGGGCGTCAACGTCAAGCGCACGACGATCAAGATTTTTATGCTCATGGGGGTGTTGTGCGCGGTCGCCGCGGTGGTGCAGACGGCGCGCCTCAATGCCGGCACCAACTCGCTCGGCAACCTGGCCGAATTGAGTGTCATCGCGGCCGCGGTGATCGGTGGCACGTCGCTGGCCGGCGGCATCGGCACCGTCGCCGGCGCCATCCTCGGCGCGGTTATCATGCAAAGCTTGGATAACGGCATGGTTTTGATGAGCGTGTCGAGCGCGATGCGCCAGGTGATCATCGGTCTAGTGTTGATCGCCGCAGTCGGGCTCGACGTTTTTTACAATCGGCGACGACGGTGAGGGAGGGCAGGTGATGTCGCAGACACCCTTGGTCGAAATGCGCAACATCTACAAGCGCTTCGGCGGCGTGCACGCGGTCGAGGACTGTTCGGTCGATCTGATGGCCGGCGAGGTGGTCGGCCTGCTCGGCCACAATGGTGCCGGCAAGTCGACCCTGATGAAAATGCTGTCCGGCGCTTATCCGGCCGACGGCGGCGAGATCTATGTGGACGGCACGTTGGCGCACATCGCTTCGCCGCGCGATTCCCAGGATCTCGGCATCGAGACGATCTACCAGACGCTGGCGCTGGCCGACAATCTCGACGCGCCGGCCAACATGTTTCTCGGCCGCGAGATCATGACCGCGTTCGGCACGCTCAACGACGATGCGATGGAGCACGAGGCACGCCAGGTGATCGCGCGCTTGAACCCGAATTTCACCAACATCACCGACCCGGTACGCACCATGTCGGGCGGCCAGCGCCAGTCGGTGGCGATCGCGCGGGCGATCCTGTTCAACGCGCGCATCCTGATTATGGACGAGCCGACCGCGGCGCTCGGCCCCCACGAGACGGCGATGGTCGCTGACTTGATCAAGCAGCTGAAGGCCGAAGGGATCGGAATTTTTCTAATCAGCCACGATCTGCACGACGTGTTCGACCTATCCGACCGGGTTAGCGTCATGAAGAACGGCCGCATGGTCGGCACCTATCACACCACCGACGTTTCCAAGGACGACGTGCTGGGCATGATCATTCTCGGCAAACTGCCGGACGGCGCTGACGACGCGTCGCTGGGGACGGCCTGATTATGTGTGCTGCGGCGATGATCTCGACCGCTGAGACCGGCGCCGGGGCAGCGGTCAAACTTACATGACTGAGTGAGGTAGCGGTGCGGGTCACGTTACAGGATGTGGCGCTGGAAGCCGGGGTCAGCCCGGCCTCGGTCGATCGCGTGCTGCATGGCCGCGGTGGCGTACGGGCCGAGACGGCACAGCGGGTAAACGAGGCGCTGACGCGGCTCAATTACCGGCCCAACCGCCTGGCCGCCCGGCTGGCGCGCAACGAGGCGATCCGCCTGTGCTTTGTCCTGCCACAGGGCACCAATTCCTTCATGGACTATATCGAAGAGCACGCGATTGAATTTGGCGCGCGCCTGGCACCCGACAAGATTGAGCTGGAGGTCCGCCACGTCGACGTCTTCGACCCAGCTGCCCTGGCCGACCACCTCGACCGGCTGCCGCGTGATCTCCACGGGGTTGCCGTGGTGGCGCTCGATCATGTGCGGGTGCGCGAGGCGATCAACCGGCTGATCGATGACGGCGTCCATGTGGTGACGCTGGTCTCCGATGTGCCGGGTTCGCGGCGCGACCACCACGTCGGTATCGACAACGTCGCCGCCGGACGGACCGCGGCGAGCCTGATCGGCCGTTTTGTTTGCGCCGAGGCGGGCCACGTTCTAGTGGTCGCTGGCTCGCTGGCGCTGCGCGACCATGTCGAGCGGCGGTACGGCTTCGAGCAGGTGCTGCGGACCGAGTATCCCCATTTGACGCCGTTGCCCGCGGTCGAGGGGCGCGACGACCATCGCGAGGTCGAGCGGCTGGTGCGCAATTTTCTGGCCAGCGACGATCAGATCGTCGCGTTGTACAACATCGGCGCCGGTAACCGCGGCATGATCGCCGCGCTCGAAGCGAGCGGCCGCGCGCGCGAGGTGGTGTGCGTTTGCCATGATTTGACGCGCTACACTCGGCCGGCGCTAATCGACGGCACGATCGATGCCATCGTCAATCAGGATGCCGGCCACGAAGTGCGCAGCGCGGCGCGCGTGCTCACGGCGCTGTGCGAAGGCGCCGACGTCGTCCCCGGCCAGGAGCGCATCCGCATCGACGTGTTCTTCCGCGATAATCTGCCCGACGTGTAAGGCGCGCGAGAACGAGGCTCATCGAACTCTCGACATCCTCTCCGTTGCGCATACATATGGAGCCTCGGTTCTCTCTCACGATAAAATTCCCCCCCTGAATTCGATAGGTGTCAGCAATGAAAAAGATTTGGTCGGCCGTCCTGCGTATTGTTGCTATTGTTGGATTGCCATTTGTTGGGTTGGCACCGGCGGCGGCGCAGCAGTTCGAAGCGAACCCAACCCTACGCGCCGGCGATGTCCTGCCGGCCGGTCTGGTGCGCGGCGACTTTCACACCGTCGATGAGGCGGTGCAGAACGACGGCGTGATGAACCGCTACAAGCTGCGGATCCCGCAGGGCGAATTGAGCGTCGTCGGCACCGATCGTCTCGAGATCTGGATCGAGGAATCGGCCGGCCTGCAGAAGATGGAACAGGTCAAGCAGAGCGAAGTGTTCGGCGAGGCCTTGAAAAATTCGGTCAAGGCGCCGGTCAAGCTCGCCGGCAATCTGGTGGAAGACCCGGTCGGCACGGTCGAAGATGTCGGCGAAGGCGCTGGCAAGTTCTTTAACTCGATCGGCCACTCGCTGTTCGGCGGCGCCAGCAAGCAGGAGGCCGGCACGGTCGAAACGGTGATCGGCTACGACGCAATCAAGCGCCAGTTCGCCTTCCAGTTCGGCGTCGACCCCTACACCAGCAACGAATTGGTGCAAGAACGTCTGGTCGAACTGAGCCGTGCCGCGTTCGCCGGTGGTGTACCGATGAAGGCGGTGGCCGCCGCGCTGCCGACCGCGGGCGCCGTCGCGCTGCGCGGCACTGGCGCCGCCTATGGCTTGAGCCAGCTCATTCGCGACAAGTCGCCGGCCGAACTCAAGGAGATCAACGGCGCCAAGCTCGCCCAGATGGGCGTGCCGCAGGACACCGCCACCCGCTTCCTCGAGCATCCCGACTTCTCGCCGACCAAGAAGACCATCATCACCCACGTGCTCGAGCGCATGCAGGGGGTGAAAGACCGGGCCGTCTTCATCGAGCGGGCGTCGCGCGCCAGCGACGAGACAATGGCGTTCTTTTTTCAACAGCAGGCCGAAGATATGGCCGGCTACCACGCCAAGGTGGCGCCGTTTGCCCGGCTGGTCAGCCTGCAGGGGCTGGTCTTCGGGCAGCGCGCCGACGGCACCGTGGTGGGCGTTTTCCCGATCGATTACCTCACCTGGCGGCAGGCATCGGCCAATACAACGTCGGCGCTGGCGCAGGACCTGAAGACCATCGGCGCCAAGAATCCCGAACTTTGGGTCACCGGGTCGATCTCGCCAGTCTACCGCAAGAACATGACGGCGTTGGGCTGGACCCTACAGGAAAACGTCCGCGACAAGCTGCGTCCGTAGAAGCTCCGGGACGGCGCTGTCCCGTGTAATTTACTTCACCGCGCCGGCCGCGCGCAGGACCGCGATTAGCGTGCGTGCCGCCATGTTCGGGTCAAGCCTGAGCATCGCGCCCGCATTCGTCTTGCTCGGGCTTGACCCGAGCATCCATGTGCGTGCCAGGCGCGGGCCTGTGCGCTTATCCCTGACGGAGTTCGTGTGATTGAAAAATGGATACTCGCGTCGCAGCGCGAGTATGACGGTTGACGTTGGGGCGTCGGGGGAGCAACCATCGCTGCCAGCCTCACCGATCGCGATCCTCAGCACGCACTAGCGTCACTTCACCGCGCCGGCCGCGCG
>JBFKGW010000134.1:0-6981 GCA_041633145.1 Alphaproteobacteria bacterium | reverse complement strand
TAATGGGTCAACAGGCGACGTGTTATGCGGGTATCCACGCAGGCGATGACGTCGGCGCCGCGTAGGATCTCGAGCGCGCGCAAGGTGATGTCGCCAAGATTGCCAATCGGCGTGGCGACAAGGTACAAGCCCGGCGCCAGTGGGGTTTGGCTCGGTTGCCGGGGCAAGGCTGGATCGCTAGGCTCGCCGTGGCGCTTGCCGGATGGTTCGGGGGCAGTTGAAGCGGGTGAAGTGGACTGACGTGGTGTCACGACTGTTAGTATTCCTGACCAATTCCGGGCGCACGCAGACTCGTTTTGCCTGGCTGGCGCTGGCCGCCTTCCTGCTTTCTGCGTGCGAGGAAGTATACCTGACGCAGACGCCGCCGCCCACGCAACAACCGCCGGCGCAAAGAGAAGTGCGCAAGCCGACGCCACCGCCGGTCGAGACGCCAGCGCCGGTTGAGCTCGATATCGCCGAGCCAGCTGGCCCGATTGTCGATATCCTGCGCAAACCGGACGCGGTGTCGGTCGGTGTTTTATTGCCGCTCACCGGCTCGGCGGCGCCGTTCGGGCGCGACCTGCTGGCGGCATCGCAGATGGCTTTGTTCGATCTGGCAGACTCGAATTTCGAGCTTCGCCTATACGACACCGGCGGGCAGGCCGAACAAGCCCGCACCGCAGCGCAGACCGCCCAACGCGAAGGCGTGCAGATTATCCTGGGGCCGCTGTTTTCCGATGCCGTGATGGCGACCGCCGACGTCGCCCGATCGACCGGTATTCCGGTCATCGCGTTCACCAACGACCGTGAAGTGGTGGGCAACGGCGTCTATGCCGTGGGCTATTTCCCCGAAGACCAGGTCCGGCGGATCGTCGACTTTTCCTATAACCGGGGGATGACCCGGTATTCGGCACTGGCGCCCGACGACCTTTACGGCAGCCGCATGGTCACTGCGCTCAACACAACCGCGGTGGCGGGTCGCGAAGTGACCGACATCGCCTTCTACCAGGGCGATACCGACGCTCTCGTCGAGACCGTGAAACGGCTCGGCCGCTACGATGAGCGCCACCAGGCCTTGCTGGCGCAGCGGCGCGAACTGGCGGCGCGCGACGACGAAATCTCCCGCCGCGCCCTGCGTCGGTTGGAGGATCTGGAAACCCTGGGCGAGGTTGGCTTCGAGGCGCTGCTGTTGCCGGCCGGCGGCGAGGAAGTGCTGCGCATCGCGCCGCTGCTGGCGTTCTACGATATCGATCCGTCGCAGGTGAAATTGTTGGGTACCTGGTTGTGGGACGACCCGGCGTTACAGACCGAGCCCAACATGCTGGGCGCCTGGTTTGCCGCGCCGCCTGCCGCAACCCGGCAGAATTTCGTTGAGCGGTTCGAACAGCTCTATGAACGCAAGCCGGATCGCCGGGCGACGCTGGCCTACGATGCGACGGCGCTGACGATTGTATTGGCGCAGCGCGCCGCCCGGGCCAACGAGGCGAATACCAATCCGTATTCGCTGGCGGCGTTGACCTCGCCGAGCGGTTTTACCGGCATGGATGGCATTTTCCGCCTGCAACCCTCGGGGCTGGTCGAGCGGGGCTTGGCCGTCTTCGAGATCCAAGCCGACGGCGCCCGCGAAATCGACCCGGCGCCACAGACCTTCGAAGATTTCACCAACTGACGTTAGCCGAATAGGGCGGCGGCGACGGCGTCGAGACGCTGCCGGCCAGCCGGCGTCGCCCGCAGTCCTTCGTCATCGCGGACGATAAAGCCGCCCGCTTCGAGGCGTCTTACGACCGCCGCGTCGATCGCCTCGTCGAGTGCCACGCCGGCGCGGGCGCGAAAGTTGGCGGCGTCGATGCCGCTGCTGAGCCGCAGACCCATTACGGCCATTTCGTCGATGACTGTTTGCGGGCCGAGCGGCTCGTTGGTCTGGGTGGCATGGCCGAGCTCTTCGGCCCGGCGCAGCCAGATCTCTGGCGCGCGGTGCTGGCGGGTGGCGTGGATTTTGCCGGCGACGGTGAGGCGCCCGTGGGCGCCGGGGCCGATCCCGGCATAATCGCGGTACTGCCAGTAGGCCAAATTATGCCGGCAAGCCTGGCCGGGCGCGGTATGGTTGGAAATCTCGTAGGCCGGCATGCCGGCGCCGGCCAGTACTTCCTGGGTGATCTCGAATAGCGCCGCCGCGGTGTCTTCGTCGGGCAGCCCGAGATCGCCTTTGGCGTGGGCCAGGTAGAACGGCGTGCCTGGCTCGATGGTCAGCTGATAGACCGATATATGGCCACGCGCGAGACCGATGGCGCGCTCGAGTTCGCGGCGCCACGAATCAACCGACTGATCGGGGCGGGTGTAAATGAGGTCGAAAGAGTACCGCTGGAACATGTCGGCGGCCGCTTCGATGGCTGCGATCGCCTCTTCGGCGCTATGGGTGCGGCCGAGAAACGCCAGGGCGTCGTTGTCGAGCGCCTGCACACCGAGGCTGACCCGGTTGATGCCGGCCCCGGCGAAGGCAGCCAGGCGGGCCGCCTCGGCCGATGTCGGGTTGGCCTCGAGGGTGATTTCGACATCGACATCGACGGTAAAGTGGCCTGCGATCGCTTGGATGACGGCGGCCGCGGTATCTGGCTCCATCAACGAGGGCGTGCCGCCGCCGAAGAAAATGCTGGTGACCCGCCGCGGCCTGGCGATTTCGGCGTAGTGGTCGAGTTCGCGGATCAGCGCGTCGCGCCACCGGCCGTGGTCGACCTGATCGCTGAGGTGGCTGTTGAAGTCGCAATAGGGACACAGTGAACGGCAAAACGGCCAGTGCACGTAGACCGCGAGCGTATCCGGGGTCGCGATGGGTTCAACCATCTGCCGGAGCGAAACAGGCGTCGAGCAATTTTTTGAACGCGACTGCGCGGTGCGAGATGGCGTGTTTTTCCGCCGGCTCGATTTCGCCGAAGGTCCGGTCGTCGCCGGCGGCGCAGAATATGGGATCGTAGCCAAATCCGCGGCTGCCGCGCGGCGGCCACACGATCTCGCCATCGACCCGCCCCTCGAAGGTTTCGACATGGCCGTCGGGCCAGGCCAGCGCGAGCACGCAAACAAAGCTGGCCGTGCGGTCGGTACTGTCGCCCAATTCTTCGTTCACGCGGGCCATCGCGACATCGAAGTCTCTGCCCTGGGGTGTTTCCGCCCAGCGTGCTGCGTAGATCCCCGGCGCGCCGCCGAGCGCGGCAACCGCCAGTCCGCTATCGTCAGCCAGCGCCGGCAGCCCGGTCGCTTTCGCCGCGGCGGCAGCTTTCAGGATGGCGTTTTCGGCGAACGTCGCGCCGTCCTCGACCGGCTCGGGCAACCCCAGATCGCCGGCGCTTTCGACCGCGATCCCCAGCGGCGTCAGCAGGTCGCCGATCTCGGCGACCTTGCCCTTATTGTGGCTGGCGATGACCAGACTTTTTTCCTGAAACCGGCGGGTCATCTTGAATCGGATTTCATTTTTGGCCTTTTCGTCAATCAATCCCCAACGCCGCACGTTGGGCATTGGCGAGCTGGTCGGTGCCGTGGCGGGCGAGGTCGAGCAGCCGGATGAATTGGGCGCGTGTGAACGGCCAGTCTTCCGCGGTGCCCTGGACCTCGATGATGCGCCCGCCGGCGGTGAGCACGAAGGTGGTGTCGGCCTGCGCGCTCGAATCTTCGTCATAGTCCAGATCGAGCACTTCCACGCCGTCGTACAGGCCGCAGGAAACTGCCGCGACCATATCGTTCAGCGGCACCTTCTCAAGCTCGCCGGCGCGGACGAGATTCTGGCAGGCCAGGTGAAGCGCCACGTAGGCGCCGGTGATCGCTGCCGTGCGGGTGCCGCCGTCGGCCTGCAAGACGTCGCAGTCGAGGCGGATTTGGCGCTCTCCGAGGGCCTCCAGATCGGCCGTCGCGCGCAGACTGCGGCCGATCAGGCGCTGGATCTCCTGGGTTCGGCCCGATTGCTTGCCACGCGCGGCTTCGCGGGCGGTGCGGGTGTGGGTCGAGCGCGGCAGCATGCCGTATTCCGCGGTTATCCAGCCACTGCCGCGGCCGCGCAGCCACGGCGGCACCTTGTCCTCAACCGTTGCCGCGCAGAGCACGTGGGTATTGCCGAACTGGGCGAGACACGAGCCTTCCGCATATTTAGCGGCGCCGGTTTTCAGGCGGATTTTGCGCAACTCGTTCGCGGCGCGACGGGACGGGCGGCGGAACTTTTTGGTCATCGGGCTGGCCTGTTGCAAGCGGAACGGGACGTCTGCAGACGCCATGCGGCGGGCAACCTACCCCTTGGTTGGCAGCCCGTCCAGCAGCGGCGTCGGCCCGTCGGGCGGCTTGATTAGCGGCAGTGTCGCGCCTAAGTTCCTGATTACCTTTCGCAAATGATAGGCAGACAAACCGCTGGTCGGATATTGCCGATGAGCCGCATGGTTCCCGAATTGAATGCGCGCAGCCGTGAAATTCTGCGCCAAATTATCGATGCTTACCTGGAGACGGGCGAAGCCGTCGGCTCGCGCACGCTGTCGCGCCGGCTGGGCATGGAGCTGTCGCCGGCGACGATCCGCAATGTCATGGCCGATTTGCAAGACGCCGGTTTATTGTACTCGGCGCACGTGTCGGCCGGCCGCCTGCCGACCGAAGCCGGACTGCGGTTCTTTGTCGACGGGTTGCTCGAGGTCGGACGGTTGACCGAGGACGAGCGAACCTCGATCGAAACTCAATGCGCCGCGCAAGGGCGCAGCCCCCAGAAAACATTGGAAGAGGCGACGCGGGTGCTGTCGGGTCTGAGCAATTGCGCCGGGCTCGTGGTCGCGCCGAAAACCGATGTGCGGCTCAAGCATATAGAGTTTGTCGGGCTTGGGCCCGACCGCGCGCTGGTGGTTCTGGTCACCGAGGATGGCGCGGTGGAAAACCGGGTGATCGATGTGCCGGTCGGCATGCCGGCCTCAACGCTGGTCGAGGCGACCAACTTCTTGTCGGCGCGGATGGTCGGCAAGACCCTGGAAGAAGGCCAAGCGCAACTCGCTGCCGAGCTCGCGGGGCACCGCCAGGAGCTCGACGTGCTGACGCAACGTCTCGTTGAAGCGGGCATGGCGACGAGCACCGGCGACGGTGACGACGCCGCCCTCATCGTCAGCGGCACCGAGCGTTTGCTCGACGAGGTGCAGGCGGTCGAAGACCTCGAACGGGTGCGTGCCCTCTACAGCGCGCTCGAGACCAAGGAAGCCTGGTCGTGGCTGCTGGATGCCACGCGCAGCGGTGAAGGCGTGCAGATTTTTATCGGCGCCGAAGACGATTTGTTCAACCTGACGGGTTGTTCTGTCGTCGTCGCACCCTATACCAACAGCAAGGAACAGATTGTTGGGGCGATCGGTGTGATCGGCCCGACCCGATTGAACTATGCGCGGGTCATCCCCGTCGTCGATTACACTGCGAAGGTGATCGGCCGGTTGATGGGCTGAGCCGCGTCAGCTGCCGCAATCTTCGGCGCCGGAATAACAGAGGAAGTTCATGAATACCCAGAACGATAACACCGAAGACGAACCGGTACCCCAGGCTGACGCCGCCGGCGCAAACGGTGAAACCGAAGCGAGTGAAGCCGAAGAGCGTGGCGCCGATGAGCCACAAGGCGGCGATGACGCCATTGCCGAAGCGGTCGCTGCGGCGGTCGGCGGCGCCGCGGCCGAGGAATCGCCGTGGGCGCAAGACCCCACCGCGCGTATCGCCGAGCTTGAAGAGGAAATCGCCTCACTCAAGGACCAGTTCTTGCGCGCCATGGCCGAGGCCGAGAACGTGCGCAAGCGCAGCGAGCGCCAGCTCGCCGAGGCCCATAAATATGGTGTTGCCAACTTTGCCCGCGCCGTGCTGACCATCGCCGACGATTTGTCGCGCGCCTTGGCAGCGGTGCCGGAAGAGCAGCGCCAAGGCGACGGCCTGCTGCAAACGCTGCTCGGCGGCGTCGAGGCGGTCGAGCGGGAGCTCGCGAAGGTGTTGGAAGCGCACAATATCGAGCGCATCGACCCGGCCGGCGAACCGTTCGACCCGAATTTCCACGAGGCCATGTTCGAGGTGCCCAACAGTGAATTTCCCAGCGGCACTGTCGCGCAAGTCATCCAGCCCGGTTACCGTCTGCACGACCGTTTGCTGCGGCCGGCCCGCGTCGGCGTCGCCAAGGGCGGGGATGCGGCCCCGGCGCCGCACGTCGACACCACGGTTTAGGGGTTTAGGCTCAGCACTTTTGGCGATGATGAGGCCGCAACCGGCCTTTGCTGGACCGGCTAAAAACGGTCCCAAAAGAGCTATTCTTTATGTTGTTTTGCGGCAAATCCAACAGTTGCAGAGGCGGTTTGGCATTCCTATATCTTTCAGGGTCATACGTGGCGTTGTTCACGTAGTGAAATTTGCAAATATGACGGGGGTCAGCCACGGCGCCGGTCCGGGCCGCGCAGACCTGCCGAAAACACGAGGTTAATAATATGGCAAAAGTCATCGGTATCGATTTGGGTACGACAAATTCCTGTGTCGCCGTGATGGAAGGCGGGCAGGCGAAAGTGATTGAAAACGCCGAAGGCGCTCGCACGACGCCCTCAATGGTGGCGTTTTCCGACGACGGCGAGCGGCTTGTCGGCCAGCCGGCGAAGCGCCAGGCGGTGACAAATCCGGAAAATACGTTGTTCGCGATCAAGCGCTTGATCGGGCGCCGCTTCGACGATCCGATGACCGAAAAGGACAAGGACCTGGTTCCTTACCAAATCGTTAAAGCGGACAATGGCGACGCCTGGGTGAAGGTGCGCGACAAAACCTACAGCCCGTCGGAAATCAGCGCCTTTATCCTGCAGAAAATGCGCGAGACCGCGGAAGCCTTCCTCGGCGAGGATACCCCCCAAGCGGTCGTCACCGTGCCCGCCTATTTCAACGATTCGCAGCGCCAGGCGACCAAGGATGCCGGCAAGATCGCCGGCCTCGACGTTTTGCGCATCATCAACGAGCCGACTGCCGCGGCGCTGGCTTATG
>JBFKGW010000133.1:0-6986 GCA_041633145.1 Alphaproteobacteria bacterium | reverse complement strand
GCCATGGTTAAAAGAGGCGCGCACCCGCCCGGTGGTCGAAGCAGCCGCGCTATTGGTGCGCGACGTACTGCCCGAGACCGTCGTCGGCACCACCGGGGCCCACCTCGAGAATATCCGCGATCGGGCGATCAAAATCGATGCCGCCCGCGACGCGCTGGAACGCCTGTCGCAGCCGCCGAAAACACCTGCATCGCCGGCGCCGAAGGGGTATAACGAGCAAACACGGCAGGAGGTGGATCGCTTGATCCAGGATAGTCAGTGAATCCACGCGTGACGACCCATCCCTTTGGCTTGGACGGCGACGACAAATTCCGCGAGGAGTGCGGGGTTTTCGGCGTCTACGGGGCCGATGACGCCGCGGCGTTGACCGCGCTGGGCCTGCACGCGCTGCAGCACCGCGGCCAGGAAGCCGCCGGCATCGTCTCGTTCGATGGCCACCATTTCTACCCCCACCGCGCTCTTGGGCTGGTGGGCGAGACCTTCGGCGACCAGAAAATCATCGATACCCTGCTGGGCAACTCGGCAATCGGCCACGTTCGCTACTCGACGACCGGCGAGACCGCGCTGCGCAACGTGCAGCCGCTCTATGCCGATTTCAGCTTCGGCGGCCTGGCGCTGGCCCATAACGGCAACCTCACCAACGCCGCCTCGCTGCGCCACGACCTGGTCGACCGCGGCTCGCTGTTCCAGTCGACTTCGGACACCGAGGTGTTTCAGCATCTGATCGCCACCAGCTCGGGCGCCCGCCTGCTCGACCGGGTGGTCGACACGCTGCGCGCCGTCGAGGGCGCCTATTCGCTGGTGGCGTTGTCGCGGCGCAAGCTGATCGGCGCCCGCGACCCCTTGGGGGTCCGCCCGTTGATCCTGGGCCAGCTTGGCGACGCCTGGATCATCACTTCGGAAACCTGCGCGCTCGATATCATCGGCGCCGAATTTGTCCGCGACGTCGAGCCCGGCGAAATCATCGTCATCGACGAGGACGGTCTGCATTCGCACACGCCGTTCCCGGCGATGCGCAAGCGGTTTTGCATCTTCGAGTACATCTACTTCGCCCGCCCCGACTCCAGCGTCGAGGGCCGTAACGTGTACGAAGCGCGCAAGGCGATCGGCGCCGAATTGGCGCGGGAAAGCATGGTCGACGCCGATATCGTGATCCCGGTTCCTGACAGCGGCGTGCCGGCAGCGATCGGCTTCGCCCAGGAATCGCAGCTGCCGTTCGAGCTCGGCCTGATTCGCAACCACTATGTCGGCCGCACCTTCATCGAGCCGAGCGACGAGATCCGCCATCTCGGCGTGAAACTCAAGCACAACGCCAATCGCCAGCAGCTCGCGGGCAAGCGGGTCATTCTCGTCGACGACAGCATCGTGCGCGGCACCACCTCGCGCAAGATCGTCGAAATGGTGCGCCACGCGGGAGCGCGCGAAGTCCATATGCGGATCTCCAGCCCGCCGACCGTGCATTCGTGCTTTTACGGCATCGATACGCCCGAGCGCAGCCAGCTGTTGGCCGCCAAGTTCGATGTCGACGGCATTCGCGAGCAGATCGACGCCGATTCGCTCGCCTACATCAGCATCGATGGCCTCTACCGCGCCATGGGTGAGACCAAGCGCAACGACGATATGCCGCAGTTCTGCGACGCCTGTTTCACCGGCGACTACCCGATCGCCCTGACCGACTTCGACCAAGGCGGCGCGACCACGCAGATGTCGTTGCTCGCCGGGCTCGCCTAGGCGATCTCGCACCGCTCATGTCGGACTCCGAGCGCTTGCACGACCGCGTGGCGTTGATTACCGGCGCCTCGCGCGGGATCGGCGCCGCTGTTGCCAAGCGGTTCGCCGCCGAGGGCGCCCATGTCGTGCTGATTGCGCGCACCGTCGGCGGCCTCGAAGAGATCGACGATGAGATCAAGGCGCTCGGCGGTTCGGCCACCTTGGTGCCGTGCGACCTCACCGAGTTCGACCGGCTCGACAATTTGGGGCCGCCGCTTTTGGAGCGCTTCGACCGGCTCGACATATTCGTCGGCAATGCCGCGATCCTCGGCACCATGACGCCGTTGGCGCAATACGACGCCAAGGCCTGGCACGAAGTGTTCGACGTCAACGTTCACGCGAATTGGCGGCTGATCCGGGTGGTCGAGCCGCTGCTGCGGCGCTCCGACGCCGGCCGCGCCATCCTGGTGACCAGCGGCATCGCCCGCCAGCCCCGCGCCTATTGGGGCGCCTACGCGGTGACCAAGGCGGCGCTGGAGACGATGACCCAGGTGTGGGCGGCGGAGCTCGCCAACACGCAAGTACGGGTCAACCTGCTCGGTCCGGGCGCCACCCGCACCCGGATGCGCGCCACGGCGTTTCCCGGCGAAGATCCCGATAGCTTGAAAACGCCCGACGACGTCACCGACGCGTTCCTCGACCTGGCCAGCCCCGAGTGCCAGCGCCACGGCGAGATCATCGATCTTCCCTAGCGTTTTTCCTGATAGGGATTCTTGCCCCGACGCAGATTGACGCGGATCGGCGTGCCGGCGAGGTCGAACTGGTCGCGCAACGAGTTCTCGAGATAGCGCCGATAGCTGTCCGGCAGGTCTTGCGGGCGGTTGCCGAAAATGGCGAAGGTCGGCGGCCGCGCCTTCGGCTGGGTGGCGTAGCGCAAGCGTATATGCCGCTTGTTGGCCGCCAGCGGCGGCGGGTGCCGCGCGACCACGTCGGCCAACCAGGTATTGAGCGCCGCCGTCGGCACCCGGCGGTTCCACACCTCGAAGGCATCGAACACGGCGGGCATGATGGCGTCGAGGTTTTTGCCGGTCAGCGCCGACACGGTGACCACCGACACGCCAGTGACCTGGGGCAGCGACGTCGTCAGGCGGTCGCGCAGCGTGGCCATGGCGGCGCTCTTATCGGCGACCAGGTCCCATTTGTTGACCACCAGCACCAGCGCCCGCCCCTCTTCGATGACATGACGGGCGATGGTCAGATCCTGGCGCTCGAGCATCTGCGTACCGTCGAGCACCAAGGCGACGACTTCGGCGTATTGGATGGCGCGCAGCGAGTCGCCGACCGACAGCTGTTCGAGTTTTTCGCTGATGCGCGCCTTACGCCGCAGTCCGGCGGTATCGACCAGGGCGATGCGGCGGCCGCGATAGTCCCACTCGACGGTGATCGCGTCGCGGGTAATGCCGGCCTCGGGCCCGGTCAACAGCCGTTCGTCGCCGATCAACGCGTTGATCAGCGTCGACTTACCGACATTGGGGCGGCCGACGATCGCCAGCCGCAACGGCCCGGCCGGCTCGGCCTCGACAGCCTCCTCTTCCTCAGGCGGGGGCGCCACGCCGCCGAGCGCCGCCTCGATGGCCTCGTACAGCAGATTCATGCCGGTGCCATGTTCCGCCGAAACCGGCACCGGATCGCCGAGCCCCAGGCTGTAGGCCTCATAGGTGCCCGGTTCGGCGGCGCGGCCTTCGCACTTGTTGGCGACCAGCACGACCGGCACCGACAAGGTGCGCAGCCAGCTGGCAAAGTGTTCGTCGAGCGGCGTCACGCCGGCGCGCGCATCGAACAGCAGCAGCACCAGGTCGGCATCGGCGATCGCCGCTTCCGTTTGGCGGCGCATTCGCGCCGGCAGGCTCTCGTCGAAGGCGTCCTCGAGGCCGGCGGTGTCGATCGCGCGAAAGTGCAAATCGGCGATGTTGGCATCGCCTTCGCGGCGGTCGCGGGTGACCCCGGGCTCGTCGCTAACGATCGCCTCGCGCCGGCCGACCAGGCGATTGAACAAGGTGGACTTGCCGACATTCGGCCGCCCGGCGATGACGATGGTGGGTTGCATAGAGCCTTCCGGCGCCGCGTCAGCGGTAAGCGACCAGGCGCGCCTCGTCGGTCAGGAAGTAGAGCGTTTCGTTGGCGACCGCGGGCGGCAGCGACACCGCATCCGGCATCTCCTGCTGGCCGATAATATCGCCGGTGTAGGGCGACAGCGTCATGGCATAGCCGTGGCTGCCCGTCACGATCAGCCGGTCGCCGGCCAAGACCGGTCCCGACCAGTTGATCCGGCCGCGCCGTTTCTCAGGCTCTTTGAACAAGCCGATCGGCGTCAGCCAGCGGATCCGGCCATCGCGCGCGGTAACCGCGGCAACCAGCGCGTCGGTGGTCAAGACAAAAATGAATTCGCCGGCCACCCACGGCTGATTGACCCCGCCCAACGGCGTCTCCCACAGCCGCCGCCCGGTCGGCAGGTCGATCGCCACCATGCGGCCGGAGTGGCTGATCGCGTACACGCGGTCGCCATCGATGACCGGCCGGCCGCGAATGTCGGCCAGCGCCGATACCGCGTCGGCGCGGCGGATCGCCGCCAGATTTTCCGACCACAACTGACGGCCATTTTCGACGCGCAGGGCAAAGATTTCGCCGGACGAATAGGGCACCACGACGATACCGCCGTCGACCGCCGGACTGGCGCTGCCGATCAAGCCGGCGGTTTCCTCGATACCGGTGTGCGACCACAGAACATCGCCGGTCTCGGCATCGAGCGCGAACAGCTGGTTATCCTTGGTCACCGCGAACACCCGCCCGTTAAAGGCCGTCGGCGCCGCCCGCATGGGTCCCGAAACATCGGTCCGCCAGAGTTCCTTGCCGCTGTCGGCCGCCAGGGCGACCACTTGCGCAAATCCGGTCGCCGCAAAAACGGTGCCGGCATCAACCGCCAGGCCGCCGCCCCAATTGCCGTCATCTTCTTCCGGCGGTTCGATGTCGCTGCGCCATATCAGCCGGCCGTCGCTCGCGCGATGGGCCGCGACGACCGCGTCGGCATCCATCGTGTAAATCCGGCCACCGCTGGAAACCGGTCCCGACAAAATAGGCGCGTCATCGTCGGAGCCAGAGCCGGCATCGGCCGACCAAACCGTGCGCGGCACCTCGGCGAGCGCCAAGTGATGCATCGCGTGGTTGGGATAGCCGCCTTGCTGCGGCCACGCCTCGTTGACAATCGGCTTCGGCAACAGCACCGCGAGATCGGATATCCCGGGATCGGGTTGCGCGGTATCGCCCGCCAGCAAGACCGGAATCCGCGAACCGGGTAACGGTGGCGGTTCCTTCGTGCCGAACACATCATCGATGGTATTGCATCCGGACAGCACGAGTGCCGCCGCCGCAAAAATTCCCATTCGCTTGGTGCGCGAGTTCATTGCTGAGCTGCTGGCGTCACAACGGCGCCTATTGCCCTAAAATGGCAAGCATCTCGGCAGAGCGGGCGCGCACTCCGGAGGGTGCTTGCACGTCGTCGACCAGTGCCCGATAGGCTTCGCGCGCCGCCGCGGTGTCGCCGGACGCCATGATCGCGGTGGCGACCAGTTCGCGCGCCGAGTAGCGCCAGGGGTTGTCGTCCTGAGCCACCGACGCCAAGCGATCTGCCACTTCGCCGCGGTCCATGATCGACATGCCGTGGCTGACCGCCAACACCTTCGCCAAATCGCGATAAATCTGATCCTGGCCGCTATCGGCAGCCAACGCGTCATAGACCGCAACGGCGCTGCGCACGTCTCCGCGCTCGGCCAGCAACGCGCCTTCGCGCAGCCGCGCCAGCAGCCGGTAGCCCGGCGTCCCTTCGGCCGCCAGATTGGCGAGCCGGTCGAGGGCCTCGTCTGGCCGCTCCTGGCTGGCTGCGATGGCGGTGAGTAAGGCCTCGCCGTCGGCTTCGCGCTTACTCTCTTGGATGTCCAACCAGAAAACGACGCCGACGGTAATCAAAACGATCGCCGGAACAACGCCGGCGATATAGACACCGTACTGCTTCCAGAGCTTTAGATATTGTTCCTGTCGAACTTCTTCATCGACTTCGCGGAACAGGTCATCCGACACTTGCTGTCCTCATTAATTAGTACCGTCGGCTCGGGCGCACTATATAGCGCCACACCAGAGCCGCAACGCCGATCAGGCCCCGAGCGCTATATCGCCGCTGCCCGTCTCGAATCAAGAATTTATCTGGCTTTTGAGTGGATTATGCCGTTTGGCCGGGCAAGCAAAGCAGAATCTTAACCTAATAAGACAATAGTGATGGGCAATCCGTTCGGCCAATTGCGGGCTGATCGAGGCTGACCGCCCATGTAGGGAGACCGGCAGGTATGCCAAAGCCACTGAGCACAAGCAAATTCGGACTGCCGACGCTGCGCCCGCTCGGCCTATTCCTGGCGCTGGGCGCGCTGACCGCCTGCACCGATCCGGTGTCCGTGGCGCTCGGCGGCGCTAGTGTGGTGTCGGTCGTGCAAACCGGCAAGACGATATCCGACCACGCCATGTCGGCGGCCACCGGCATGGATTGCAGTATCGGCCACACCCTGTCCGGCGACAGCTGGTGCCAGCCGCAGGTCAGCGACATGCCCGATCCAGCCGCTGAACTCGCCTGTTACCGATCGATCGCCGAAGTAACCTGCTATACCCGCAATAACCCGCACGAAACGGCCAGCCAGCGCGTCCAATAATCGCGGCCGGCACTGGACTCACCGGGAAAAATAGGGAACACTTTTTCTGTCACAAAAGTGTCAGAGAGTTCATGCAGTAGGTGCGCCGCCAATGAGTTCACTTCACAGTCTGCAGAGCCATAGCAAGCAGACGAAACGGGTTTCTTTCGACCAGAGCGAACTCCGCGTTTTATTGAACGAATACAGCCGCCGCGTGGCCGCCGGCGAATGGCGCGATTACGCCATCGATCACGGCCGCGATCGGGCGGTTTTCTCGGTATTTCGGCATACCGCCGAGCATCCTCTCTATTCGATCGAAAAGCTGCCCGGCAATGGCAACAAAGGCAGGCGCTACGGCTTGTTGCGCGGCCCGGTGCGGCTGCGCCAGGACGCCAGTCTCGCCAACCTGCTCGGCGCGATCGAACGGCGTCCGCGCCTGATCGCGATTGGCTGAGCGCTGCCCGACGCCGATTGCCTAAGCGCCCGCCGCGGGCGTTAAACGGTCTCATCAACCA
This sequence comes from Alphaproteobacteria bacterium, assembly GCA_041633145.1. GTDB lineage: Bacteria > Pseudomonadota > Alphaproteobacteria > UBA6615 > UBA6615 > JBFKGW01. Next base: position 28 of record JBFKGW010000133.1, on the reverse strand, counting down.
CTGCTAGTCCGCGCCGCCGGTGCACGCG
>JBFKGW010000132.1:0-6987 GCA_041633145.1 Alphaproteobacteria bacterium | reverse complement strand
GATATCTGACGCAGCGTAGCGGCCAGCTGTTCCAGTTGGACGGCGCCGGCATCGTTGAGCTGGGCGGCGCCCGAGGCGAACAAGACTTCCGATTGAAAAACGAAGCGATCGCCGACGATGCGGATGTCGGTCCGGTTGCCGAGCACTTCGCGCAGCCGGCCGAAAAATTCCGAGCGGTAGCGGGCAAGTTCCTGTACCCGCGTCGCCAGGGCGGCATTAAGACGCTGGCCTAAGTTCACGATCTGCGTATTCTGCGCCTCGTTCTTTGCCTCCGAAGCTTCCAGCGCCTCGTTCAAGGCCGCCAACTGTTTGCGCAGTTCGCTCAGTTGCTGGCCGAGCAGTGTGACCTGACGCTGCGCATCTTGCGAAAGGGTGCGCTCTTCGGAGAACGACTCCTCGGCGGTTTCCGCCCGTTGCAGCAATTCAGCCAGGCGGATATCGCGCTCGTCCACTTCCTTTTGCGCCAGCACCGTACGCTCGCGCTCGCCGGCGAGCCTCGCTTCCAACTCCTTGGTCAAGTCGCGCACCTCGCCGAGTTGTTGATCGCGCTGCGCGGCGAGCTCGCGGGCTGCGGCGAGCTCTTGCTCGCTGAGCCGCAGCGTTGCCGCCATGCCGGCGACTTCGTCCTCCAGTTCGGCGCGCACGGTGCGCAGTGCGGCGATATCCCGGTTGAGGCGTTCCAGGTCGCGCAGCTGCAGCTCGATCGACTCCTTGTCGGCGGCGACGATCCGGTTGAGGTCGGCGACTTCATCGGCGCGCGCGCGCTGTTCGGCGGCCAACTCTTCTTCGATATCGGACAGTTTGGCGACCAGGGCATCGCGCTCGGACACCGAGGTTTGCAGCTGCGACGACAGTTGGGCGACGGAAATCCGCAAGTCGGCGTTGGCGTTGCGCTCCAGATCGAGCAATTGCGCGAGCTCGTCGATCTCGCGGGTCAGCCGCTCCAGCACGGTATCGCGGCCCGACAGCGCATCGGACAAAAACACCTGAGCGAGCGCGAACACCATGATCAAAAAGACGACAACCACCAGCAGCGCGGCGAGCGCGTCGACAAATCCAGGCCAGTAGCTAGCGGAACTGTATCGGCGGGAAGCGGCACCGGGCATGGCGTGACCCGCGGGTTAGCGGCGATGCTCGCTTTCGTCGGCGGCTGCCGCGATGGTGCGCGCCAAGAGGCGGATTTCCGACCGCAGTTCTTGCACCATTTGCGAGCGTCCGCTTGCCGATTCTTCGACCAGGCGCGCCAGGTAGATGTCGACGTTGCGAATATGGCTGCGCGTCGCTTCGTCGATGCTGCCGTTGGCGCCTTCGGCCAGTTTCTGCAACACCGGTTGCATGTCGGTTTGCGATTGCGCAAGCCGCAGCATCAAGTCCTGCTCGGTGCGCATCTGATCGGCCAGGGTGGTCAGGCGGTCGGCGAGGACGGCAAGCGCCGCATCGGTTTTGCCGCGGGTCGCTTCGCCCTGGGCGATGGTCCGCTGTAAATTGTCGAGCGAGTCGGCGGTGGTCTCGAGCAGTGCCTGAATATAGGCGGGAACGCTGTGGTCGCCCTCGCCAACCCCGGCGGCGGCACCGCTCGTCACGCGCGTCACACCGCTCAGCCAGTCTTCCAGCTCGTTATAGAACCGGTTCTGCGCGGAACTCGCCTGCAGGTCGAGGAAGCCGAGGATGAGCGAACCGGCAAGTCCGAACAACGAAGAGCTGAACGCGGTTCCCATGCCCGACAGCGGGGCGTTGAGGCCGCTCTTTAGGGAATCGAATACCTGGTTGAGATCGCCGCCGGTAACCTGCAAGCCGGCGATCACGTCGGCAACGGAACGTACTGTTTGCAACAATCCCCAGAAGGTACCGAGCAGACCCAGAAAGATCAGCAGACCGATCAGGTAGCGGGAAATATCGCGCGATTCGTCGAGGCGGGCGCTGATGCCATCGAGGATCGAGCGCATGGACAGCGTCGATAAACTGAGACGGCCGCTGCGTTCGCCGAACATCGTGGCCATCGGCGCCAGCAGCTTCGGTGGCGCCGTGACCGACAGACCGGGCCGTTCGCTGCGGTAGGTCTCGATCCAATTGACCTCGACATTGAGCATCCACACTTGGCGGAATACGTACAAAATGCCTAGTACCAGGACAAAAACTATGACGCCGTTGATCGCCGGATTGGCCACGAACGCCTGGAACAACTGATCGTATAACGCACCCACGGCGCCAGCGGCGATCAGCAGGAAAATCGCCATGCGGGTCAGATAGCGCTGCGGGTTGGTCATAAACGGATCACCATGGCGGTTCCGTCAAATCCAGTAAGTGTCATGGCAGTGTTGAGGTGTTCGATACCGTTATGCGCTATGGTCGGACGGTACTGTGACGAATTCAAGGCAGGGTGTGAGGGGCGGGTCACCGCTCGACGAGAACCGCGTCTACCCGGTCCGCCGGGCCGCTTTCGGCTTTATTGCCCAAGGCGCGGACATCCATGCGGGTGCTACGCACGCCCTGGCCGATCAAAAACGAACGCACCGCCAACGCCCGTGACAGCGACAACCGGCGTGCCTGGCTTGCGGTTTCAGAGGTACCACCGGCGTAGGCCAACAACTGGACGCGCAGATCCTCGCTTTCTTTCATTTTGTTGGAAAGTTCTTCCAGCGGCCCCCGTGCGGCATCGGAAATCTTCGCCGAGCCGTTGTCGAATAGGACTCTGAACGACGGTTCCTGACCGCTCACAGGCGGCGCGGACGCTGTTTGAACGGGCGGCGCCGGTGCCGTTTCCGCTGGCGGCGCCGGGGCGGGACCGGCCGGCGACGGCGTGAGCGGCGGCGTTGATACCCTTGCGGGTGCCGGCGCGGGTGCGGGCGGTTCCGGTTCTTGCGTCGGCGCTGGTGCTGGCGGTGCGGCGGCAGTTGCCGATGGCGGCGGCGGCGGTGGCGCCACGTCGACGTCTTCCTTCGGCGCGGCTGCTGGTGGGGGAGCCGGAGCGGGAGCTGCGACCGCCGGCGTTGGCGGCGGCGTTGGCGCCGGCGGCACCGGCGTCGGCGGTGTCGCGGGCCTTGCGGAACGAACCTCGACCTGGGCGGGCGCTGGCGTGCGTGGGGCCGGCGCAGCGCGTTCCGGTGTAACCGGCGCTGCGGCAACCGGTGCCGGCGGTCGCACGGCGGCCGGCAGTGGCCGCGTAAGCCTCGACCTGGGCGGCGCCAATGTCTGGGGACGCGCCAGCGGGTCGAGGTTGAAGCGCCGCGCCGCCAACGGGCCGGTCAAGCGCGAAACGGGAGCGGTCGGCGGCGGAAACGAGAGCGCTGGCCGGGGAATGTTGCCGCTCGACAACAGTTGGCTCGCCACCGTCGACGGCGGTCCGAGTTCTTCGAGCACACTCATATCGACACTGACATTGGGATCGCGGGTCAAGAAACCGGTTTGGCCGAAAGCGTCGGTGGTCGGCATCGAAGAGGCCACCAAGACGACAAGCGCTGCGGCATAACTGAACGTCCGCGCGGCATGTGGCGGCCACGATGCCGGTATCGACTTGCACGGAAATTTGCGGATCATCAGCCCCGGTATCCCGGTCTTGTTCTTAACTGTGGGCGCCTTAATAGCCGCGGCAGCAGCGGTGGTAAACCCGACTGGCCGAACAAGCCACCATAACCTAGCCGCTGCGCAAGGAACAACTGATTCGAAAGTAGTGTGCTTGCGGCGAGTTTAGTCGCCGCTCGGCGTCGCACCGGGATCGGCGTCGCGAATACAGCGCAGCAGTTTTTCGTGCAACTGATCGTTCGCTGCGACAACGTCGCCGCTGGTCATCATGCCGTCGCGGCCCGTCGAGTCGGTTATGAAGCCGCCGGCTTCGCGGACGATGAGAATACCTGCGGCAATATCGTGCGGGGCCAATTCAAAGCTCCAAAATCCATCGAAGCGGCCGGCCGCGACATAGGCTAGATCGAGTGCGGTCGTGCCAAATTGGCGGATGCCGCCAACAGTGGCCATGACCGCGGTGAGCGTTGCGAGATAGCGCGGCTGGTCTCCCTGCGTTGCCTGCGGCATGCCGGTCGCAACGACGCTGTCTTGCAAATGTTGGCGTGCCGAAACGCGCAAGCGCACGTCATTGAGGAACGCGCCAGTGTTGCGTACCGCCCAGAACAGTTCTTCGCGCAACGGGTCATAGACGATGCCGTCGACCAGGGTGCCATTTTCTTCGTGCGCGATCGCGATGGCGAAGTGCGGTTGGCCATGCAGGTAGTTCGTTGCGCCATCCAACGGGCAGACCAGCCAGCGATGGCCCGCCGCGGTTTGGTCGTCCGGTCCTGGTCGATCGCCGAGAAAGCCGAAATCGGGCCGCGCCTTTTCCAGTTCGTAGCGCAGTGTTTGCGACGCCTTGCGGACCGCCGCGGCAACGAAGTCGCCGGCGCCTTTGCGCGATACCTGCAGTTGCTGCACCTCGCCGAAATCGCGCGCCAGGTTGCGGCCGGCGCGCCGCGCCGCGCGGTCCATGACATTGATGATCGGAGAACGCATCGCTGATCTCTGCTTAGTCGGTTCGGCGCCTCGGGCGCGGCAACGGATGGACCAGCGACGGCGGTCAGTCTTTGGCGCGCTCGACGTAGGTCGCGTCGGCGGTTGAGACGACAATACGCGTGCCGGCTTCGATGTGTGGCGGCACCAGCACCTTCATGCCGTTCTCCAGAACCGCCGGCTTATAGGACGAGGACGCTGTCTGACCTTTGACCACCGCATCGGCTTCGGTCACTTCCAGCGTAACCTTTTCGGGCAGTTCCATGCCGATCGGCGATTCTTCGTAGGACTCGATGGTGACGATCATGCCGTCCTGGAGAAACTGACTTTGCTCCGGTCCGATAATGTCGCTGCCCAGGGTGACTTGCTCGTAGGTTTCCTGGTCCATGAAGGTGTAGTTGTCGGCGTCGGCGAACAGAAACTGATACTCTTTCTGATCCAGGCGGACGCGCTCGACGGTCTCCGCCGAACGGAACCGCTCGTTGAGTTTGGTGCCGTCGCGCACATTGCGCAGCTCGACCTGCAGATAGGCGCCACCCTTGCCGGGTTTGACGTGCTGGATCTTGACCGCCCGCCACAGGCGGCCCTGATGCTCGATGACGTTACCGGGACGGATTTCGTTACCGTCGATCTTCATGCGTTCGTGCCCGTACCTAGGTGTTTGCGGCGCGGGTATCTAGCAGGTGCCTGGGTCCCAACGCAACGGGGGTGCTTAGTTGGCGTTGTGCGCCTGCGCCATCGCCCGGATAAATTCGCCGACCGCAGCGCCGGGGCCGTCGGGATGGTTCCAGACGCCGGCGGAAACGGCGAGAAAATCGGCGCCGGCGGCGACCAGCGGTGGGCAGTTTTCCGCCGTAATGCCGCCGATCGCCACGCACGGCACTTCCATCAGCTCGCTCCACCAGCGCAGTAAGTCGGGGCGGGCGGACGCTTTCGGCGATTTTGTCGTGGTTGGATAGAACGCACCAAAGGCAACATAATCGGCGCCCGCTTCGGCGGCGACCATCGCCAGGTGGCGCGAATCGTGACAGGTGACGCCGACGATGGCGTCGGCGCCGACCGTCCGGCGGGCGTCTTCGTAGGTCACATCCTGCTGGCCGACATGGACGCCATCGCAGCCGAGTTCGGCGGCCAGGTCTGGCCGGTCGTTCATGATGACGGCAACATCGTGCGCCCGCGCCACCGGCAGCAGCGTTTCGGTCACCCGGCGAATTTCATCGTCGGGCGCTGGCGCGTCGTCAGCGCCTTTCAAGCGTATCTGTAAGCACGCCACATCGCCGGCCGCAAGCGCCTCGGCCAGCGCGTCGGCGAACGCCGGCAGCGCCTCGCCGTCGAGGTTCGGCGGCGTAATAAGGTAGAGCCGGCACGAGCGGCCGGCGGTACGCGGTGGTTTGGCCAACGGCGGTTGCTCGGACGCCGGGGCTTAAAACTTGCCCTGATAGATTCGCACGATATCGGCCAATAATTTCAGCGCGTCTTCGCGCGAACGCTGGAAGCTGTTGCGGCCGATGATCGAACCCGACGCGCCGCCGTCGCGCAGCTGGCGGATCTCGTCATAGATTTCCTCGGTACCCTTGGCCGCGCCGCCGGAAAACACCACGAGGCGCTTGCCGTCGAAGGCCGACTGCAGAACATGGGCGATGCGCGCGCTCAGCGTCGAAATGTCGATATTTTGCGCCTCGTAGACCTTCTTCGCCTCGGCCTGCTCGATGTAGTCGGTCGGCGGTTTGACCTTGATGATATGGGCGCCCAGCTGCGCCGCCATGTGCGCAGCGTAGGCGGTGACGTCGATCGCCGTCTCGCCTTCCTTGGACAGGTTGCCGCCACGCGGATAGGACCAGATAACCACGGCCAGCCCGCACGATTTTGCTTCCAGGGCGATTTCTCGAATCTCCTCGATCATCTCGTATTGATCGTCGGAGCCGGGATACATGGTGAACCCGATCGCCGCGCAGCCCAGCCGCAAGGCGTCGTCGACCGACGCGGTAATCGCCTGGTTCTTGCTCGTCGCGTGGGAATTGGCGTTGTTGAGCTTGAGGATCATCGGCACCGCGCCGGCATAGGTGTCGGCGCCGGCCTCGAGCTGGCCGAGCGGGGCGGCATAGGCGTTGAGACCAGCATCGATCGCCAGCTTGAAGAAGTAATGGGGATCGTAGGCCGGCGGATTGGGCGCGAAGCTGCGCGCCGGACCGTGTTCCCACCCCTGATCGACCGGCAGAATGACCATTTTACCGGTGCCGGCCAGTTTTCCCGTCATCAGGATGTGGGCTAAATTCTTTTTGCTGCCTGGGTTGTCGCTCTCGTACCAGGACAGGATCTTGCGGACCCGTTGGGAGACTCTCATGGTTTCGACCCCATGCTTGGGTTAGAGCGGTATCTGATTAGATGGAACCATTCTGGCGGCGCGGATTTGGGTCAAGGCCTAGGGATTCGGTGAAGCGCATAGCCGACGCTACGCGCGAGCCGAAACCCGCCGGCATTGGCGCAAAG
>JBFKGW010000131.1:0-6988 GCA_041633145.1 Alphaproteobacteria bacterium | reverse complement strand
GTTCACTTGCCTCAATGCGGCCCATCGCGCCAAACAATTCGCCGCATTCGGCGATATGTTGCTCCATCTCCTGCGACCGTTCCAACAGCGCCGACCACTGCGCGGTCAGCAAGGATTCGTCTTCCCCGGCCGACAATAATTCCCGAATGACCGAAAGGCCGGCCTGGTGTTCGCGTAGCAGGCGCGCGACATCTTCCTCGCCCAGAAGCGGCACCAGGGCGGGATAAAAATAGTGCTCTTCGAAGGCGATATGCGCGCCGGCCAGCTTATCCACGTTATCGGCGGCGGTGCGGGCGGCGGCGATATCGCGGACCCTGAGCGATTGCGATAGATCATGGAAGCCGCGCCCCAATACGGCATGATCTTCACGGAAGGCAGCAAACAGGGCGTCGTCAACCGGCATTGGTTACCTCGCTTGGAATTTTCGTACTTACTGCCGGGCAAAAATATGGACCGCCGTCATGTGCCGACTCTATGGCCTTCGTGCGACCGAACCAACCAAGGTCGAATGCACCTTGGTCTACGCGCAGAACGCCTTGATGTCGCAGAGCCGGCAAGACTTGGCCGGCCTCAGCCACGGTCACGGCTGGGGTGTGGCGATCTACGAGGACCATTTGCCGGGTGTCGAAAAGCAGGCGTGGGCCGCCTATCACGGCGAACATTTCAAACGCGCGGCGGCGCGAATTCACGCTTGCTCGGTATTGGCGCACATCCGACGTGCCACCGTCGGTCCGGCCGCGTTGGAGAACACCCATCCTTTCACGCACAACCAATGGGCGTTTGCGCATAACGGCACGATCCCGCATTTCGATACGGTGCGTCCGCTCATGCTCGCCGCGATGGCGCCGCGCCACCGCGCGGCGATCACCGGTTCGACCGACAGCGAGCATCTGTTTCGCATGTTGATGACGGCGATCGAGGCAGCGCCAGAGCGGCCGATTACCGAGATCATCCGGCACACCCTGACGCAGGTTATCGACTGGTGTCACACCGTCGATGTCGGCTCGCGCATTGGCGTAAATATTTTGCTGACCGATGGGCAGCAGTTCGCCGGCTCGCGCTGGGGCCGGACGCTCTACTATGTCGAACGCCACGGGGTCCACGATTGCGAAATCTGCGGCTTTCCTCATATCTGGCACCATCCCGACCGCGATTACCGGGCGACCGTCGTCGCTTCCGAGCCCATCTCGCATGAAGCCTGGACAGAAATTCCCGAGCGGTCGATCTTCCGCATCGAACCCGATATGTCGCTTCGGATCGAACCGCTTCTCGTGCCGGCATCAACTGTCGACAAAGCGAAAACAGGCTGAGCTAATCTAGCCGGGCGGGCTGTGCGGCACTTTGATTTAGGTTAATCAGTGACTTGCGGCGTCAGGACGAGCGAGGCCAAGAAATCACGAACCGCGAGAACCGCCGGAACGCTCACTGCGCCGATTCGGGCCACAGCAGCACAGCCAAAACGACCGCCCAGACGATCCCCCAGCCAATCCAGGTGATATTGGGATGTGCGGCCTGCCATTCCAAAATGCGCTTGTGAAGCATGACGCGGATGATCCTGGGTTACGGCCGAGCGGTGATGCGATCAGTTCTTGGCCTGCGAAGATCCGGGGCCGGTTTGAGGGCGAGCCGGCCGGTTGGTGACTTCGGTCGGGCCAAGACATTCGGCAACCGCGGCCCGGTCCAAAGTCTCCCGTTCCTCGAGCGCGGCAATCAAGCGTTCGACCCGATTGCGGTGCGTCTTGAGAACGTCCGTCGCGCGTTCCTCGGCCTCGGTCAGCAATCGTTTGACCGCCTTATCCGCCGCTTGCGCTGTTTCTTCGGAGAACCGGCGCGGTTGGGCGATTTCGCGGCCGAGGAAGGGGTGTTCCTCGCTTTCGCGCACATCGACCGGGCCGACCTCCTCGGACATGCCCCAGCGCCCGACCATCCACCGCGCCAGCTGGGTCGCTGCGCGGATGTCTTCGTCGGCACCTGAGCTGCGGCTGTCGAGGAAGGCCTTTTCCGACGCGCGGCCGGCCAACAATACCGCGAGACGGTCGGCTAGATACTCCTGCGGTAGCGTGTGGCGCTCGATCTCCGGCAACTGATGGGTCGACCCGAGAGTGCGGCCGCGCGGGATGATCGTCACTTTGTGGATCGGATCGGAGAGCGGCAGATAGTACGCAACCGCCGTGTGGCCGGACTCGTGGACCGCGAGACGGTGGCGCTCTTCTTCCATGATCGCCATGGTGCGCAGCGTGCCCATCATGATGCGGTCGCGCATGTCGTCGAAATGCTGCGCGGTCACCTTCTCTGTCCCCTCGCGTGCCGCCGCCATGGCGGCCTCGTTGACCAGGTTCTTGAGATCGGCGCCCGAGAAGCCGGGGGTACCGGCGGAAATCTTTTCGAGATCGACATCGTCGGCCAGCGGCACGTGCTTGGAGTGAACCCTGAGGATAGCGACCCGGGCGTCGCGATCCGGCAGCTCCAGGGTGATGTGGCGGTCGAAGCGGCCGGGGCGCAGCAGCGCCGGGTCGAGCACGTCGGGGCGGTTGGTCGCGGCCAGCACGACCACCGCTTCATGGCCTTCGAACCCGTCCATCTCGGCGAGGATCTGATTGAGGGTCTGTTCGCGCTCGTCGTGGCCACCGCCCAAGCCGGTGCCGCGTACCCGGCCGACGCTGTCCAACTCATCGATGAAGATGATGCTGGGGGCACTCTTTTTTGCTTCCTCGAATAAGTTTCTGACGCGCGCGGCGCCGACGCCGACGAAGACCTCGATGAACTCCGACGCCGATATCTGGAAGAACGGAACGCCGGCTTCGCCGGCCAGCGCCTTGGCGATCAAGGTTTTGCCGGTGCCGGGCGGTCCTTCCAACAGGATACCGTGCGGCACTTCGGCGCCCAGCCGGCGGTACTTCTCGGGATCGCGCAGAAATTCAAGCAGTTCGGCGACCTCGCGCTTGGCATTATCCTGCCCAGCAACATCGTCGAAGGTAACTTTTGGTGCGGTTTCCGCTTCGACCTTGCGCACGCCGCCGCGCAGAAAATCTTTCAGATCGCCACCGCGTCCCAAGCCGCCCGGCAGGCCGCCGGCCATACGCCGCCACAGGAAGAACCAGAAGCCGATGATCAACAGCCACGGTAGCAGGGTGATCCACCAGGCCTGCGCGGCATCCTCGGGAACATCTGCCGCGATCTCGACCCCCTGCTTCTGCAACAAGGGGAGCAAATTTGGATTTTCCACCGGCGGTATGCGGGTGCTAAACCAGGTCGTCTGTCCACCGGCCGGGGTGGCAATGGGTGAGTTGAGCGTGCCTTCCAGGCGATCGCCCCGGAACATCACCGTTTCGACTTTTTCGCTTTCGAGCAGGGCAACGAACTCGGTATAGGAAACCGGCGTGCGAACCTGGGTCTGCGGCGGTTGCGCGAACACTAGGAACAGCAGCGCAAGCGCCACCGCCATTAGAATCCATGCGAAGAGCTTTGATTGCGGGTTGTTCACTGGTCCCTGCTGCGTTGCCCGTTTTAATCGCACTTAGGTGAATAAACATAAATAATATAAGGACTTTTTGCTTGCCTGTAGTTGACCTCCATCAACCGGCCTGTACCATGGCCCGGCTTACGAACCGCGCCTTTGGCCGCTATTAAGACCGCACGATTGCGCTAGCTCAAGGCGGCAATGTCGTCAGTGCGCCTAGTTTACACCAAATTTTCACTTAGGAGGATCCGCCGGTGTCCGATTCAGATCCCAAACGTGGCGAGGCATCATCAAGTGCCTCAAAACCGCCGTCCTATGCCGAATTGGTCCGCTTGGTGGGCGAGTTGGAGCCGGTTCGTCTGGCCGAAATCGAGAAACTTCAAGCCACGGTTGAAGAGATCGAAGAAGCGGTGGCCTATGCCATGGGCGAAGATGACGTTATGGGCGAAGCCCGCATTCCGCTGATCGGCCGCGCCGCGCAGGTCTATGAGATCCTCGCTGCTAACGAGGCGATGGAGGAAGAGCGCTAATCGGGCGCGGGTAGCGAACGCTGGTTAAGAAGCGATTTTCTTGCTTTCCTGGCGCGCATAATAGGAGCGGCACTCGCTCTCGCGGCCGCGCACGACACGCCGGTCGATCAGTTCGCCACGGGTTTCCGTCACCACCGTGTGCAGCCCTTCCGGCTGGTCGTCTTTGTGAAAGTAGATCACCACCCAATCCCGCGTTCGGCCGAACTGATGGGCCCGTGCGGTATTGGAAAACATCGCAGTGAAATGCCAATCGTCACGCTGCGTGTGCAAAATGGGCAACCAAGCTTCACCGCGCGGGTTGAACCGTCGCGGCGCAATCTTGGGCAACGCATCGCGCGCGCATTCGCTGCGGTATTCCCGGTCGACATCGAGGAAAACATCGATCGCCGGCTCTTCGGCGGGCGGCCTGGTGCGCGGCCGAACCCGCTGGAGCATTTGCGCCAAGGACGCTCGTATGCTGGCGGCGCGCCGCGCTCCAACGCCCGGTACCGTTTCGAGCCGGCCGTCATGGGCGGCTTGTTCCAGCCCCTCCAGGGTTTCTACGTGTAGGTGGTCGTGGATCTCGCGCGCCAGCGCCGGTCCAATGCCGGGCACGCTCTGGAAAAGTTTCTCCGGCGCCAGCGTGCCGCGCAGCCGCGCCAATTGGGCCCACCGGCCGGTCGTCACCATCTCGTCGATCGCCGCGGCCAGCGACGTGCCGATGTTCGGCAGCGCGTCGAGGCCGGCGCGTCCCTCTTGGGTAACAATGTCGGCAACATTACGATCAAGATCGGCAACCGTGTCGGCGGCCCGGCGATAGGCACGGGCGCGAAACGGGTTGGCGCCCTGTTGCGTCAACAGGTCGGCCATCTCGCGCAGGCGGTCAGCGACATACTCGTTGGTGCGAATTCGTTGCGGCATCGCCTTTTACTCGAACGCAGAATTCACCGTTCGGCAAGTCTTCTCTTAGCATTCGATTTCGCGACCGCGAGATGACGTGGATCAACTGGCCGGGCCGGTGGTCGCACGGCCGCGCTTTCCGTTGATCTGACGCAACTCAGGCAACGATGACCATTGTTAAGTTTATCATCGGAAAAAATGCTGTCGTTTCCGACGGGGCCGTCAGGGGGCTCGCGAATTCGGAGAGACGACAGACGTATGCGCCGCCCAATCGCAGACGAGGGGTAAACTGTGCAGCTGATGATCGAACCCTTGCATGGACCGCCGGTCGACCAATGGGCGCTCGAGGTCGTTGAGCGCAAGGGGTTGGGGCATCCCGACAGCATCTGCGACGCGCTGGCCGAGGACCTCAGCCGGCGATTGAGCCGGTACTATCTCGATGAATTCGGCGCCATCGCCCACCACAATGTCGACAAGGCGCTGCTATGGGGCGGGGCGGCCCAACCCGCCTTCGGCGGCGGCGAAGTTCTCGAGCCGCTGGAAATCTTTCTGGCCGGCCGGGCAACGCGCGAGTTCAAAGGCAAGACCGTACCGGTTGAGGATATCGCCCACGCCTGCGTGCGCGACTGGTTTAGCGAAAACATGCACGCGATCGACGCGGAGCGAGACGTTCGCGTGCACTGCCTGATCCGGCCCGGTTCGCCGGAGCTGGTCGAGCTGTTCGCCCGCCAGCTCGAGACCGGCGTCGCCTTGGCCAACGACACCTCGTGCGGCGTCGGCTTCGCGCCCACCAGCGAGCTCGAACGCGTGGTCTACCACGTCGAACGGTCGCTCAACTCGGCGGCGGTCAAACAAGACCATCCCGAAATCGGCGAGGACATAAAGGTCATGGGGGTGCGCCACGGCAATCACAACAGCCTCACCGTCGCCGCCGCCTTGGTGGGGCGGTTCGTCAGCGATATCGGCGATTATCAGCGGAAAAAAGAGAACCTCGCCCAACTGATCGCCGACGCCGCGCGGGAGGAGGCACCGGAAACCGTCTCACTTGCGATCAACACCGGCGACGATGTGAAAAACGAGAGCGTTTACCTGACGGTGACCGGAACTTCCGCCGAATCTGGCGACGATGGCGAGGTCGGCCGGGGCAACCGAGCGAATGGATTGATCACACCGTTTCGCCCGATGACCTTGGAGGCGGCCGCCGGCAAAAATCCGGTCAGTCATGTGGGAAAGCTCTATAATCTTGTGGCGTCACGCATTTCCGCCAACGTCGTCGCCGATATCGACGCCGTGACCGATGCACAGTGTTGTTTGGTTAGTCAAATTGGCCGGCCGGTAACCGATCCGGAAATCGCCAACGTGCAAATCCGGACCGTTGCCGGCGTTGCGGCCGCCGAAGTTGCCCCACGGGTCGAGGACCTCGTACACAGCCGAATGTCACAGATCGGTTCGCTCTGGAAGGAATTGGTCGATGGCGGAGAACAAGTCTACTGACGACAACGACCGCCGCTGGGACCGCGAGCGGCGCGAGTTGATGGAGCTCATCGACGCCGACTTTGTCGCGACCGCCAGCTATACCGGCAAAAAGACGCTGGATCCGCGGATCAGGGAAGCGATGGCGAAAGTGCCGCGCCACCTGTTCGTTCCGGATACCGAGCAATGGCTGGCCTATGTAAACCACGCGCTGCCGATCGGGCACGAGCAGACCATATCGCAGCCCTACGTCGTGGCCTTGATGACCGAGCTGCTCGCACCGCGACCTGACCATGTCGTGTTGGAAGTGGGCACCGGCTCGGGCTATCAGGCTGCGGTGCTGTCGCTGCTGGTGCGTCAGCTTTACTCGATCGAAGTGATCGAAGACCTGGCCACGGCTGCGGCCGAACGCCTGCAGCGCCTGGGTTACGATAACGTCGAGGTTCGCGCCGGCGACGGATCGTTGGGCTGGCCCGAGCACGCCCCGTTCGACGGCATCATGGTGACCGCGGCGGCGCGCGACGTGCCGCCGGCGCTGACCGAACAACTCAAGCCCGGCGGGCGAATGGTCATTCCGGTCGGCCGGTTTTACGGACAGGACCTGCGCCTGCTCGAAAAGCACCGCGATGGCTCGATCAAATCAAAG
>JBFKGW010000130.1:0-6991 GCA_041633145.1 Alphaproteobacteria bacterium | reverse complement strand
CGGCGCGGGATAGCGGTCGAGCACCAGCGGATCGTGGCCCGGCACGATATGGGCTTCGCTGTCCGCTTGCGCACGCAGCGCATCATAGCCGCGCACCATGTCACCCAGATTGTAGACGTTGGGGAAGGGAGTGATGGTCTCCATGTTCTCGTAGAAATGCGAGGTGTCGGAGGCCACGACGACCCAACCGCGTTGGGTCAAGACGCGCACGAACTGCAGGCCCATGGTGTGGCCGCCGACATGGTGCACCGTGATGCCCGGCGCGATTTCGGCGGCGCCATCATGGAAAGTGACGCGGCCCTCGAAGACGTTGCGTACCATGCCGGTAATGTGCTCGACGGTGAACGAGTGATTCATGGTCGTCGTACACATGTGCGGGCCGGTCGCGTACTGCATCTCGCTTTCCTGCAGGTGGAACTGCGCGGCGGGAAATTCCGCATGGCCGCCGATGTGGTCGTAGTGCAGGTGGGTGACGATGACATCTTCGACGCTGGCCGCCTCGATATCGATCATCGCTAAACCTTCGGTGACGCTGCGCTGCAGCGTGCGGCCCCGTGCGGCGGCTTCGGGCGCGTCGAAGCCGGTGTCGATGATGATGGTTCGGTCCGGCGATACCGCGGCCCAAACGAAGTAGTCGAGCGGCATCGGCGCGTCGTCGTGGGGATCGGCGCCCATCAAGTTGTCGCGCCGGGTGCGCTCGGGCATCGTCGCGTATTTGACGGCGTAAAGGTCCCAAACCTGCGGTGACGTCATCTTCTCCTCCCAACTGGCTTTTTAATTGCTCGGTTTCGCTATAATTGGCCGTTCCACCGAACGATTGCCCACACATTACAGGAACTGGCGTCATGGCAGCTACGACATATGGATTTATCGGTCTCGGCAATATGGGAGCGGCCATGTGCGGCCACCTCTGTGCAGCGGGTCTGCCGATTGTTTGCTACGACGCCGCCGGAACGGCAGAGCGCGCGCCCGAAGGGGCCGAGGTAGCCGATAGCCTCGCAGCCGTGGCCGCCGCCGCCGACACGATTTTCCTCAGCCTGCCCGATGGCCCGGTGGTCGCTGAAGTGGTGGCACAAATCGCCGCGTGTGACCCGTGCCGCACCTCGACAATTGTCGATTTTTCGACCACTGGCCCCGAGACGGCGATGGCGGTCGGCGCCAGTTTGGAACCGGCCGGGATTACCTTCGTCGACGCGCCGGTCAGCGGCGGCCGCGCCGGCGCCGTCGCCGGCACCATCACCGTTATCTGTGCCGGCCCCGCCGACGCCATCGCCGCGCTCACGCCGGCCTTCGATGCCGTCGGCGGCAATACCTTTCATGTCGGCACCCGGCCAGGCCAGGCGCAGGCGATGAAGCTGTTGAACAATTTCCTGTCGGCGACGGCGATGGCGGCGACCAGCGAAGCGACTTTGTTCGGTGCGGCCCATGGGCTCGACATGAAAACCATGCTCGACGTGCTCAACGTATCGAGTGGCCGCAACACGGCGAGCAGCGACAAGTTCCCCAATCGGATTGCCACCGGCACGTTTGATGCTGGCTTCGCCACGGCACTGATGTCGAAAGATGTCAGCCTGTTCCGCGAGCAGGTCGGCCAGGCGGGAACGGCCAACCGGCTCACCGAGGTGGTGGCGGCGCTGTGGCAGGAAACCGACAGGGCCTTACCCGGCAGCGACTTTACCGAGATCTACCGCTACCTCGCCGGCAATTAACCGCCCGTGAACTGCGGCTTGCGCTTTTCCATGAACGCCGTGCGGCCCTCGATATAGTCCTTGCTGGCAAAGCAGGCGGCGACTTGGGCATCGCACAGCGCTATATCGCGGTCGGCCGGTGGCTTCAGGTTCTCGGTAACGGCGGTTTTGACAGCGCGGATGGTCAGCGGCGCATTTTCTGAAATGCGGCCGGTGTAGCCGGCGCAATAGTCGTCGAGCTCGGCCCGCGGCACTACGCGGTTGACCAGACCCATGGTCAGCGCCTCGGCGGCGTCGAACTGGCGCGCAGTATAAAAAATTTCCATGGCGAAGGAGGGGCCGACGATGTGCATCAGGCGCTCGATGCCGCTCGCCGCGTAGCCGAGGCCGAGCTTGGCGGCAGGGACGGCAAAGCGGGAATCGTCGGAGGCGATACGGATGTCGCAGCACAAGGCGATCGCCAGTCCGCCGCCGATGCAATAGCCGCCGATTTTGGCAATGGTGGGGATCGGCGTGCTGGTCAGCGCATCTTGGAAAGTTCGCACCGAGGCGTTGTATTCGGCGATAGCGGCTTCGGAATCCCGTTCTTCCTCGAACCGCGAGATGTCGGCGCCCGCTACGAAGGCCTTGTCGCCGGCGCCGGTCAGAACGATGACGCGAACATCGCCGGCATCGACAAGTTCACGGATCGCCGCTTCGCCGCCGCGCCACATGTCGAGCGACATCGCGTTGTGCCGGTCCGGGTTGTTGAACACGATTTGCCCGACGGCCCCGTCGCGGGTGCAGATTATCCGGTCGGTGGTCATGTAATTCTCCTGGGTGGTGCGTCGGCTGCGGTCATACGACGCCGCGGGCGCGTAAGTCTTCGATATCGGCTGGCGTGTAGCCCAGATCGGCGAGGATCTCCTCGGTATGTTCGCCGGCTTCCGGCGGTGCGACGGCGAACGAGCTCGGCGTGCGGGTCAGCGTGACCGGTTGGCGCACGAAGTTGAGTTCGCCCAGCTTCGCCGAGGTCACCGGTTGGGCGAGGCCAAGATGCTCCACTTGGGGATCGGCGAACACCTCGTCGATCTGATAAATCGGCCCACACGGCACGCCGGCCTCATTGAACCGGTCGACCCAGGTCGCGGTGGTTTCCGATTTTGTGCATTCCGCGATCACCTCGTTCATGCGGTCGCGGTTGGCGGACCGGGCCTTGGCGTCGACGAAGTCGGGATCTTCCATCCATTCCGGATGGTCCATCACCTCACAAAAGCGCTGCCAGATGGCGCCGCCGGCAACCGCGATATTCAAGTGGCCGTCGGCGGTCGGAAATACACCCGTCGGAATGCTGGTCGGGTGGTTGTTGCCGGCCTGCCACGGCACCTCGCCATCGACGAGCCAGCGCGCCGACTGAAAGTCGAGCATGAATATCTGGGCTTCCAACAACGACGTGTGCAGCCATTGGCCTTTGCCGGATTTTTGCCGCTCGATCAGCGCTAGCAAAATGCCTTGCGCGGCGAACTGGCCCGCCGTGAGATCGGCGATCGGAATGCCGACGCGCACCGGCCCCTGGCCCGGCAGGCCGGTGATCGACATCAGGCCGCCCATGCCTTGCGCCACCTGATCGAAGCCGGGCCGCTTGGCGTAGGGACCGTCCTGCCCGAAACCGCTGATGCTGGCGAGGATGACGGCCGGGTTGATCGCCGCCAGGCTGTCGTAGTCGATGCCGAGACGGTCTTTGACGTCGGGCCGGTAGTTTTCCACTACTACATCGGCCTTCGCCACCAGCTCGCGGAAGATTTTAAGGCCCGCCGGGTCTTTGAGGTTGAGCGTTAGCGAGCGCTTGTTGCGGTGCAGGTTCTGGAAGTCGGAGCCGTGCCGGTTGGCGGCGAGGCCGCCCTTGGCGTCGAGCTCCGGCGGGATCTCGACCTTGATGGCGTTGGCGCCCCAATCGGCGAGCTGGCGCACGCAGGTCGGGCCTGAGCGCACGCGCGTCAAATCAAGCACAGTTATATCGGACAGAACAGTGGTGGCTGGCATGTGTGGCATTTCGTCTAGACCTCCGCTACGGCAGCGCCCTATTGTCGGATTAGAAGGTGCGCTCGGCAATGGGGCGCCGGGGAAAAATGGGAGAGCAAGAATGGCGTTTTATGAGTTGCGGCAATACAAGATCTGGCCCGGCAAGATGGACGAGTGGGTGGAGATGATGGAAACCGAGATTATACCGTTTCAAATCTCCAAGGGCATGGTCATCACCGGCAGCTATCGCGGCGAGGAAGATGACAGCGTTTATATCTGGCTGCGCCGGTTCGACAGCGAGGCTGAGCGCGAGAAACTTTATGCGGCGGTCTATGAAAGCGACCACTGGAAGAACGAAATCGGGCCGCGCGTGCCCGACCTGATCGACCGCGACGCGATTCAAGTTACGCGCATCGCACCGACGCCGAAATCGACGGCACAATAACGCCACAGCAAGTGGCCCCAAAACAATCGGGCGATAAACGCCCGGAACCGGGGGAGAACAACGATGGTTGCGGAACAATCTGATCGCCGGGTGGCATTGGTTACTGGCGCGTCCTATGGACTGGGCGCCGAGATCGCCAAGACGCTGGCCCACGACGGCTTCGATGTGGCGGCGACCGAACTCGATGCCAACGACCTTGCCGATACCGTTACCTCGATCGAGCGAGAAGGTGCGCGGGCGGCGGCCATCGCGCTCGATGTCCGCTCGATGGAAAGCATCGACAACGCCGTTGCCGAGACGATCGGCGCGCTCGGCCCGATCGACGTGCTGGTCAATAATGCCGGCCGTCTCCTGGTCAAGCCGGCATTGGAAATAGAGCTCGAGGAGTGGAACCAGGTGATGGCGGTCAACGTGACCGGCAGCTATTTCATGTCGCAGCGCGTCGCCCAGCATATGGTTGGTGGCGACAGTGCCGGCTGCATCATCAACATCGCCTCGACGTTTACGGTGATGGGCGCTTCGAACGTGTCGGCCTATGGTATCTCCAAGGCAGCGGTCGGCGGTATCACGCGGCACCTTGCCGTGGAGTGGGCGCCCTACGGCATCCGGGTCAATGCCGTGGCGCCGGGCTCGGTCAAAACCAAAATACGGGCCGAAATCATGGCCGCCAATCCCGAACGAGCCGAGGCCAATCTGGCGAAAATACCGATGAAGCGCTGGGGCGCCCCCGCAGACATGGCGGCCGCGGTTTCCTATTTGGCCAGTCCGGGCGCGGCCTACGTCAACGGCCATATTCTGGTGGTCGACGGTGGTCTGACGATCTCTTAGACGAACACGCGGTACCGACCGCGGATATGGACATGGTGTCCCAGTATGCTAGCCTACGCGCGCAGGACAACGTTGGTACCTCGTCAGTTGGGGCGCTGCAGGTAACGTTACGTATTGGTCCGCGTCATTATCAATTGTAGGGGTCGAACCTGTTCGGCGGCAAACGCCGGCATATTGCCGTGTGTTTAGGGCGCGCTCGATTGCGACGTCAAACATTGTTTTTTTTCAAAGCGTTTTAGAAGAGGTGTAACGAAAAACATTAACAACGCGCCAAAAGGGAGGGGAAGATGAAGAATTTAACTCGGTCATTACTACTCGGTTTTTTGGCACTTGCATTTGTCGGCACAACGTCGACGGCGTTCGCGGATTCACCCGATGAGCGGGCGATCGCGGCGCTGAAAAAAATCGAGAATAAGCCCGACAAACTGACGGTCATTTTAATCCCTTTATTGGTAAAGGCTATTCAATCCAAGGCGCCGGAACTCGAACAGGAAACCGGCATCAAGCTGGACTTCATCGAAAAAGGTATTCTCACGATCCATTCCGACATCATGCGCGAGAAGGTCGCGAAGTTGGGGTCATTCGATATCATGGCTTATGTGCCCATGTGGACCGGCGACTTTGCTGCTGCTGAAGTGGCCTATCCGCTCGACGAATGGGTGGCGAAATACGATCCCGAAATTGACGGCTACATGGGCAACAGTGCCGATCATGCCAAATTTGCCGGCAAGGTTTACGGCCTGATGGCCGATGGCGATGCGCACACCTACATCATGCGCAAAGACGTGATCGAGCATCCCGAGGAGCGGGCGGCGTTCAAGGCCAAGTACGGGCGTGAGCCCGGCTGCCCCGCCACCTGGGACGAGCACCAGGAGATGATCGAGTTCTTCCACCGGAAACCAGGTGAGACACTGATGGGTCAGCCGGTTACCGAGGAATTCTACGGCACTGTTGAGGCCCGCGTGCGTGGCCGCAATTACGTCAACTGGATGCACCGCTTCCTGTCGAAGGGCAAGCTGTACTTCGACGACGAGATGAACCCGCAGATCAACTCGCCGGAAGGCATACAAGCGACCAAGGAATTCCTCGCTGCCTATAAGCACATGGACCCGGCGGCGACCGGTTGGGATTCAGCGCAGTTGCTGCCGCACTACGGCGGCGGTCGGGCGTTCAGCACCATCCACTTCGCCGGTACGGCGAACTTCGCCGAGAGCCCGGAGAAGGCCGTCACCCGCGGCAAGAATATCTATTGCGTGATGCCGGGCACGGTGGTCAACGGCAAGCTGATCCAGCGCACCAACAACGCCGGCGCGTTTGCCTACGGAGTCAATAACTTCTCGAAGCATCGCGAGGTCGCCTATCTGGTAGCCCAGTGGTTGGCGAGCCCGAAGATCGGCACGCAAATCATCCAGCATCGCGCGTCCTTCTTCGAGCCGGTGCGCAAGATCCATTTCGAAGAAAATGGGTTCCGCAAAGAGATGGAAGAGCACTACAACCCGCGCTTCGTCGCCGCCCATGAAAAGCAAATCCTGATCACCGCACCCTTGGTCAGTTTACCGGGCAGTAACGAGTATCACGATCGGCTCGACGTGCGGCTGCATGAAGTGCTGTTGGGCACTTTGACGCCGGAAGAGGCGATGAAGAAAGCCGCGGAAGATTGGGACGAAGTCACGGACGACGAAGACCGTGATTCCCAGATCGAGTACTGGTCCGAACAGAAGAAACTGTTCCCGACGGTGGATACGCCGTCGGTTTAGCTTGTTCGCGTTTGGCGCAATTGTTCAGCGTTCGGGGTTTCGGCTTTTCGTTTGCCGGAACCCCCGGCGCTGGCGAGGGTGTTGATATTTCGATGAATATCCAATTCCGCGATCGGAGATAGACGGAATGGCGACAACGACGCTGGTAACTCCTCAAGTGCCGCAAATGTCAGCATGGGCGCGCTTCACCCGATGGATGGGCAAGGACCGGGTGTTCAGGTGGGTGCCATTCGTGCCGACCCAGGCATTGTTCATCTTCATGATGCCGGCCT
>JBFKGW010000129.1:0-6996 GCA_041633145.1 Alphaproteobacteria bacterium | reverse complement strand
TGCTCGCGGATGTAGTCACCGCCGCCATGCGAGGCCAGGCGGAAGCGCCAGCCGCGCGCATTGGCGAAGCGGCGCTGTGTTTCAGGCGGATCCTTCGACAGCAGCACCACCGCCATCACCGATTCCAGATGGGGCAGAAAGCCATTGAAGCCGTCCGCCCACAGCGTGCAGTAGCGGCAGCCCTGGCCCATATTGTGGATCGCCAAGAGTTTGTCTTGATCGCCGAACAGCTCGAGCAGGGTGGTCTCGCCGTCCAACGTGTCGAACGTATAGTTGCGCACCGCTTCGCCGGCGCTGGCTTTGCGCAACTCGTTGAGTTGCGCCGTCAGCTCGAAAATTTGCCGTTCGAGATCGGCAATTTCTGCATTCGTCATGCCCACCTCCCTGTAGGCGGCCACCACCGGGCCGCCGATGTCGAAACCCGCGCAGGCTATCACAGAATGGCGCCACCTGCGGCAAAGCACGCCGCCGTTCGCCAACCGCCGCCTACAGTGGATAGACGGAAAAATCCTCGACGGCCTTACCGTACGCGGTCATTATTTGCGCGAACGTTCTTAGATCCGAGACCGCAGCGGCCCGTGCCACAGGACGAAACCCAGACTGCGACGCACGACCACGCCAATGTGCTGGTGCCCCCGCCGGTGTTGTGGATCGTGCTGGTCGCCATCGGTTACGGCATCGACCGCTGGCTGTTGCCGCTGCCGTTTTTGCCGGCGGCGTTCCCGGCGGTCTGGGTCGGTGTGGCGATCTGGCTCGCCGGCTTCTCGCTGGCGGCGATCGCCATCGCGCAGTTTCGCCGCGCCGGCACCGATGTGCGAACCGAAACGCCGACCGATAAAATCGTCGATACCGGCGTGTTCGCCCGGTCGCGCAACCCGATCTATGTCGGCGCGCATATCGGCATCGTCGGCGTCGCCATCGCGCTCAATAGCTTGTGGGTGTTGGCGACGCTGTTCCCGTTCTACCTGGTCATCCGCTACGGCGTGGTGGCGCGCGAAGAAGCGTACCTAGAGCGCAAGTTCGGCCAGGCCTATCTGGACTACAAGGCGCGGGTCAGGCGGTGGATTTGAGACTAGCACCCAGCCAGTCGCCCAGGTTTTAAGACGCCGCGCCCCGCTCGGCGGCGCGCGCTTCGCTTTCGCTCAAGCGGCGGTAGATCTCGCCGGCGCTGGCGCCGAGCATTAGCCAGAAGAATAACGCGGTCACCAGTGCCCAGACGACATAGAGTGAGGCCAATTCGGGCGGCACCGGGCCCGGCTCGATACCGGTCGGGTGCGGCGCACCAATAATATGCGGCAGCAGGATAACCGGCACGCCGAGCAGGCGTAACCACACTGGCTTGGCGAAAACGAGCAGGCCGAGGCCAATCGCTGTCGCCGCCATGGCGCCGAACCACCAGGCTTGGCGGATTTCCAGCGGCGCGGCGGCGGCGCCGGGCACTTCCGGCGGCAGGCCGAGCGACGGATTGAGCGCGAAGATGGCGTAGCCGGCGAGGCCCCACCACAGCCCGGTGCGCATATTGACGGGTTTACCTCGAATGGCGAACGCCGCGACCATCACGAAGGCGAACCCTACCGCGGTGAACATATTGGCGAGGAAGGTGGAGCCATAGCGCTCGATGCCGTCGGCCGGTTCCCAAGGTTCCGCCGCCACGGGTGTTGCATTACCGGCGGCCTCGCCTTCGTCGTGCAGGTGGCGTTCGCCGTCTTGGTGCAGATGTATCGTCGGCCCGTGGCTGTGGCCACCGGCGGCCTGCTCATAGACTTCGGCTTCGAAAATCAGCGGCGTAACGGTGAACGCCTGCACCACGCTGTAGATCAGCGCGGTCAGAAATCCGGCGAACAGGCCGGTCTGGATCATTCGCCACAGCATGGCTGATCAGCCTAGTGGCAGGGAAAGACCAGGCTGTGGCGCGAATCGTGGGCGGCGTTGTGCAGAGTGTCGGCGTTGGCGAAGCCCGATAGCCAGACCAGCGACAGGCCGAAGAATGCTAGCAGTACCGCCGCCGCGATGGTCGCAGCGCGCGGTGCGGTTTGCACCTGTTGAATCGTTTGAGCGGTTGCCACTTTTCCCCCCTCGCTCGGGACTGATTAGAATCGGCTTTTCAGTTGCCGCCTATTGGGCCACGACTGACCGCTGCGGGCAAGGGTTAAGACGGCTGCGAACGGTAAATTCTCACAGATTTAAACGACCTTGCCACAATGCGAGCCGCATCGGCGAACCCCAGCGGGTCACCTATATCAGTCGATAAGATAACGCCCCGGTTCCTCTCTTAGAAAACCAGGGCGTCATTAAAAACCATTGGTGGCTTCCACGCGTCGTTACATGACCTCGCGCGTACCCTCGGCGAAGTTGACCTTGACGGTAATCGTCCCCTCGTTGATCAGCCACGGCCGCACCGTGAACGAGCGGGCGCCGCTGGCATGCATGGGGTCCTCCTCGGCGATGCGGCGCGCGTCGGCCAGGTTCTTGGCGCGCACGATAATGAGGCCCTCGCCTTCCCAGGTCTCTTCGTCGTCGGCCCAATGCGGCCCGGCGGCGACGTAGACGCCCTCGTGCTCCATGCGCGCCTGATATTCCAGGTGCGGGCCGATATTTTCCATCACCGGTCCCAGGCCGTTGGTGGGAAAGGTGTGAATGGCGTAGACCTGCCATTTCAGCATGTTGCCGCTTTTTTCGAGAATTTGGCTCCGTGTCGGGGGTGCTGGGGGCGCATCGGCCATGGTGTCTCTCCTCCGTGAATTGATGTCCGTGGTCTGGAGCCGCGCACATTCGTTAATCGCAAATCGCTGGCGCGGCCGTTGGCGTTAATCTAGAGCAGTCGCTGGCGAGATTAAACCGGCGCGGCTGTGAACAAGGGCGACATGTCGGCGACCGGTGCCGGCGTCATCAGTTTGCTCTGCTGCGCCACCACCAGCGGGCGGATCCGCTCGAGGAATTCTGGCCAGCGCGGATTGATGGCGACCGCGTTGTGGCGGCGCTGGCGGTCGGCCATGTCGTCGAAATACCAGAAATGGAAAACCTGGTGCAGCCGGCCGATCAGAGTAAAAAAGCAACCGATAAGATTGGTCAGCAAGGGCGAGATCGCCGCCAATGCAAGCTCCTCATAAGCTGCCCAGTATTTCGGTAAGCCGCCGGGTACCAGCGATATGGCCTGCTCCTCGATAAGCATATCGGGCAGGCGCGCTCGGTCGGCGAGCGGCGCATCGCCCGGCCGCCAGTCGCGCCCGTCGCCCCACAGCGGCGTGATCGCGCCAATCGGCGCCGGCACCAGAAACTTATTCTCCTGCTCGAGGATCAGCGGCCGCACCGCCTCGAAATAAGGCTGCAGCCCGGCGACCGCGTAGACGTCGGCATAGCGCTTGCGCCAAGCCTCCAGATCGTCGAGCGCATAGAGGTGAACCAGTTGCTCGCTGGGGCCGCTGGCGGTGGCGAAATAGCCGATCAGGCACTCGCGCATGATCGGCGCCATCACGCCGTCGAACCCCCGCTCGACCTGCATTTCATAGAACCGGCCGAGATTGCCCGGCTTCATGGTGTAGGCGCGGTATTCGATGACCATATCGTGCTCCCCCTCGCCCGCAGTATGGCGCAATTCCAGCCAGACGCCCAACCGGCGTTAACCTAACCCATCCACACCTCACCCCAATGAAGGGCTTGACCTGAGCTGCCGGCAACCGCACGTTTGCAGCGATGGTTCACATCGACATCTATGCCGATCCGGTTTGTCCGTGGTGCTTTATCGGCAAGCGCCGGCTCGAGCGGACACTCGCCGCGCGCGACGATATCGACGCCTCCGTCGCCTGGCGGCCGTTTCAGCTGAACCCGGATATGCCGCCGGAAGGCATGGACCGGTTGAGCTATCTGAGCTCGAAGTTCGGCGGGCTCGAACGCGCGGCGAAATTCTATAACGTGATCGCCGAAGCCGGCTACAGCGAGCGGATCGCCTTCGATTTCGACGCTATCCAGCACACCCCCAATACCCTCGATGCCCATCGCCTGATCCGCTTCGCCGGCCTCAACGACTTGCAGAGCGAGGTCATCGAAGCGCTGTTCCGGGCCTACTTCCTGGACGCCGAAGACATCGGCGATCACGGTGTGCTCACCCGGATCGCCCACGCCGCCGGCCTCGACGGCCGTGCGGTCAGCGGCTACTTGGCCAGCGACGCTGACCGCGCAGAAGTGGCGGCGGAGGATTTGCGGGCGCGCCGCATGAGCATCGACGCGGTGCCCTGTTTTATCATCGATGGCCAGTACGCGATCTCCGGCGCCCAGGAGCCGGAGGCGTTTTTCCCGCTACTCGACCTGGCCAATTTCAGCCGCCAGGCGGCGGAGTAGCCTATTACTTTTGAGCGTTAGCCCATTGTGACGGCCTGCCCCTTCAAATTTCGGGCAGCCTCGATCTTAGATTTCTCTGTTTCTGCGTTCAGTTCGACACTGCCAGCCGGTGGTACGAAATACTCGATCGCCACGTCACTGTACGCCATAACTAAACAGGACCTGACAGGATTTGGACATCGCAATGCGGTGATTCAGGCGCATGAGGGTCTCTCTCATGCGATCCGCCTCCGCGAAAAACGGCTCTTTTTGCCGTGATACGTTCATCGCATCCACGTCGACACCAATAAAGCGTCCTTCTTTAGCGAGCTCAATCCCGTCAGGTGTACGCCCGCGCTGCCAAAGTTGTTTTATCCAACGGGAAAAGCGGGCGTTGTCCCAAACCTGCGCGTCGAATCCTTCGCCGTAGACGGCCCAATCATAGGTTGCTTCGTCTTCCGGATCTTTGCGTTTATTTGCGATCACGAGTTCGCGCAACGGGGTCAAAGCCCCGAATGCGAACAGGGTCGAAACCACGACACCGCGATCTTTTCTAATCTTTTCTGCCAGTCCGGGGATTGCCTGCCGCAAATCCGACTTTTGCTCTTTGTAAAAGAGATGATCGTAGGCGGTTAATTGTGCGGGTATCGTCGTGGCGATGCCCAATCGCTGGTCACAGCCAATATTGGCCCACGGAATTGGCGCTCTGCGAAGAAGAAATGGCCACAATTCGGACAACTCGGCCGGAGCGTCGGTTAAATCATCGACACGACGTGCGAACTCAGGTTCTGTAACAAATGGAATAATTCCCGACGCTTTCAGCCAAGCCATTGCGAAAGGGGTGCAACCAGCGCCGGTGCCCTTATATGGCCGATTGATCAGCGACCCGAAGACCCGATGCTGATCGCGCGCGAGATATTCGACAAACATTGCCAAAGCGTCCTTGGCATTTTGCGCGGGCAACTTGAAGCGCGCGAATACAACGTTGCCATCTTCGATGATGTGTTCCGGTCCTACATTCCCTCCCGCCGGCCTCTGCTTATAGAACCGGCCGTCGATGACACGAAGCCGCCGTTGGCGCAGTGCCAGTTCATCGACAACTTCTTGAGCAGAGTTGAGCCTGCCTGGTTGAGGGATCAGAAGAACGCCACCCAGCCCGAGACTTTGACCTAAGGTTAGATCCACTAGCTCTTCGTCGGCCCGCTTTATCGTCGTCATGCCCGTGAGAACCGTCGGGTATCCGCCGATCTCAACCTTTACAAAAAAGTGGCCGATGGGATGACTGGGCACCGGTTGCTGCTCAGCGTCGTCGGTGAACACGGGGCTGACATAGTTCGAGTAAGTGCTCTTGACCATATCGGCTGGCGTTCTCATATCGATGCCCCGATCGACACCAGGTTCTCGCGACGGAAGGTCAGCAAGCGGTGGATCGACCTGGTAAAGCGTAATCAGCGCAAACTCGCGACCGAATTGATCAACTTTGGGGCCAACTCGGTCGTTCAAGGTTACGTTGGTGCGACGTGGCACATCCTGATCGATCGCTGGGTCATAGCCATGAAGGACCCCCCGCAAATCAATGTTTTGTATCGGCCCAACGGGATTGGATTCCCCATCCGCCGATGCGAGATACGTCGCGAATAATCCTGAACCTTGATGGATTACTTTCGCGCCGCCGTTCGAAATATCCTCGCCAGGATCGGCGTGCAGCGGGAGCGCTATGAGGAGTGCAGCCGTTAATGCCAGGGCCTGCGCGCTAGCGAATTTTCCCAGGTTTGGCATCTGCGAAGCTCGCCCTTATCAACTCGGCGGTCTCAGGACCGGAAAGCGACTAATCGGTCAAAGCCAACCGCGATTTCATGACCGACAAAAGGTTGCACCAAAGATTTTATATACCTTGCACCTCTCTCAAGCCGCCGAGCATGACGTAGGTCAATCGCCGCTTCACTTCATGCTTCGGTCAGCACTTGCCGTGATGCGCGCAACAGGCAGTCTCCACCTTAGCTGCTGGGGGCCTCAATCGGTCGTGGCAATACAAACGCTAAGTCTTCGTGCTGGCGTTTCAAAACTAGCGTTTGGTCCTTTTGCAGCTACTGCCACGAGAATTTTGCTGCCTTGGATTGATCCAAAACAACGCGCCTTCGAAGAAAGGCGGCTAGTTTATCCAACTATTAGATCGTGACTCTAATGGGTGGTCCTTATGAACTCGCCATATCGGAGAGAGGGCTGAGATTGACCCCTTCATAATGGAGATTATCGCAAAAACGTTAGCCTTAGCTCCTTTGAGTTTCTCTCGACGGCCGTTCAATCAGGGCCCTAAAACGGTGGCGCGCGGAGCGAAGATCATGCGCTTTTCCTCCCTGCTCATGTGCTTAGTTGCTCCTGTTGTACTCGCAATCCAGGGTTGTTCGGTGATTCCAGCCTATGAATATCCGAACGCCGAAGCGACAGTCGAACCTGATGAACCCGTTGGCACTTTCAACGCCAGCCTGAACGTTCCATGGAACTATGATTTTAGCGATGTGAGTGTACGCGAGGCGGCGTCATGTCGGCGCTATCTAGCGTCTGCTGGCAATTCCTCCGCCTCTCTAGAGGATGGCTGCAAAGGGATTCCGCACGATAAGAACTTTGTCGCACTCGCGATCTCCGGGGGCGGCGGCCGCGCTGCGGCGCTCTCGGCCG
>JBFKGW010000128.1:0-6999 GCA_041633145.1 Alphaproteobacteria bacterium | reverse complement strand
CGGTGTTCAGCGGTGGAACTGCCTTAGCGCAGCAGCAACCGAGCAGCAGCACCCGGTTCTTCCAGGGATTGTATTTGTCTGGCGGGCTGGGCGCTCATCAAACCGAAGACGCTGATGTTTCTGGCGGCGGCCTCAATCTCGACGCCGAAACCGACACGGGCTTTGCAGGACTTGCCGGCGTTGGCCTTGAATTGGGCGCGACGAATTTTCGGGTGGAGCTCGAAGGCGGTTATCGGGAAACGGAGATCGATGATATTTCTGGCCTACCTGGTAACGGAGACGTCGACACGTTGAGCTTGATGGGCAATGTGTTCTACGACATCGGACTAACCGAGAAGTTGGATATTAGCATTGGCGGTGGTCTTGGTATCGCCAATGTCGATCTCGATAATGCCGGTGTGTTCGGGGCGTCTGTTATCAACGACGACGATTGGGGCCTGGCCTGGCAGCTGGGCGCAGGCGGCGCTTATGCTCTGAACGAACGCCTCAAGTTGACGCTTGATTATCGCTTCCTGAATATCGAGGATCTCGATTTCCCGACATCGCCCAACATCGGCGCGCTTGACGTAGATTACCAAGATCATGCGGTTTTCGTTGGCCTGCGCTTCCTGCTGAACGAGCCGTTGAAGGCGCCGCCAGCACCGAAGCCGGCGCCGCAACCGGTTGCGGAACCGGCGCCGCCGCCACCTGCTCCGGCACCGCCGCCACCGCCGGCGCCGGAACCGACGCGCGAATTCATCGTCTTCTTCGACTGGGATCAGTCGGTGATCACGCCAGAAGCAGCGGCCATTCTGCGCGAAGCTGCGTCGACGGCACAGAGCCTGGCGCCGGTGCGCATCATCGCCGTTGGTCACGCCGACCGCTCCGGCCCGGTCACCTACAACCAGGGGCTCTCGGAGCGCCGCGCGCGCGCCGTGCAGGCCCAACTGCAACAGTTTGGTATCAGTCCGGCGACGGTTGCGACATCGGGTCGGGGCGAGACCGATCCTCTCGTGCCGACGCCTGACGGCGTACGCGAACCGCAAAACCGGCGCGTCGAAATCGAAATTCGATAGCGCAACGACTTAACAGTTAGACCCTGAGGCGCCGCCGCGCCTCAGGGTTTTTCTTTGCCAATTGTAGCAAAGCCTCGTGCTTTACCAGTGACTGGACCGTGCGTCGCCGCGCGAGCCCGGCCGACGCCGACGACACGGCAAATCGCAGCGGCTAGCACCGCGCCTGCGAATTCAATTTTAAGAAGAGGGTAGCGCAGCCAACTGCCACGCCAACTTGGGCGGGTAAACCGAGCAGACGAAAGGGCAGCCGTTTATCGCGTTTGGATCGGCAGTGCCGCTTCCTGGATCAGCTGCTGCGTTATGCTGTCGAACCCGTTCGGCCCGGACGCCAGCACTTCGGCGAACAATGCCGTGGCTGTTCGGCAGTAGCTCGCGCGATCGCCATTGCTTCTGGCCGATGCGTCATTGGCTAGCTGGGTGATGTATTTATCCAACCGGCGCTGCGCCGAGGCGCCATGGTCACGGCGGAACATCTTGCGCAAAACCTTGCCGTGGCGAACCAGGTCCTTCCGGTAAGTTTTGACCGCTCTGTTGTACTGCGGCCGCAGATCGCAGGTAAGCGCAGCAACCATCATTTCCGTTTGCAAGAGACGCGCATTTACCGCCGCTCGCTCATTGGCGTTGCGGGTTTCGAAGGCGCTGGCCGCAGTAAAGCTCGCAACCGACACAATACCGGCCACGGCAACCCCGCAGGCCGCGCGTTTGAGTTTCAGCAATCGAATTCCATCTAACGAGGCGTTCAGCACCTTTACCCCCATTCGGACGTTGCCCTCGATTCGGGCACCGAACCATTAAAGAAAACCTTAACGACATTAGCGCGTCGTTTCGAGTTTTATTATCGCGCCATTTTCTAAATTTTGTGCAAACTCGATTCAACTCAGTGGTGACGGTGAAATCACGACCAAAGTCCCGTCAGCCAAGCCATAGACCACAATAACGCGATCCGACCGATCGAGTTGTGCCGGCAGCACCGCTGTGACGATCCGTCGCGAATTATCGATTCGCTCGAGTTCCTTGAACTGGCCGCCGGCGAACGTCACGACGCGCAACTGTTGACGCCGCGCATCGGGCACCAGCAGGTCCTTAATGCCGTCGCCGTTCCAATCGACCACCGCTGCCTGGTCCTGCTCGCGGCTGCCGATGGCATGATTGGAGAAGCCCCGCGCCGCGCCATCAGCGCTCAACCGCCCGTTATCGTATTCATACAATTTCAGCGTGCCGCCGATATGGGGAGTCTCAACGTATGCTACTTCGGTCCGGCCGTCGCCGTCGAAATCGCCGGCACCCGCTGGATTAAGCCAGCGGTTCGATAGGCCGATCGGTTCCGCCGTGGCAGCCAGCTTTAGCGACCCGCCCTCGGCCTCGAGCACAGCCAATGCCGCGCCGGAATCGAGAAACGTTCGGACCACGATGATCTCGTCGGCGCCATCGCCATCGAAATCGTAAAGCCGTGCCCGGCGGTCCTCGAAAACGGAGTCGTCGTCCAGGTTGAAGTACAGAAACTTGCCATCGGCCCGCTCAACGCCAACGCCCGAGGCTTCGATTCGGTCGCCCAGAATGCCGTGGCCATAGCGTTCGGTCGGCCCGGTCAACCAAGCGCGACGGATGGCGCCGCGTCCCTCGGCGATCTCGCCGTCGGGCAGCATATCTGGCGCTGGCGCAACCACCACACGGCTGTCCGTGGGAATGAGCGCCAACGTCGCACCGGCCAGCGACACCTGGAAGCGTTTGCCGTCCGGCCGAACCGCGATGACCGGCCCCGGCGGCTGAGAGATGCCACCTTCTACGCCCCGCTCCCGCTCTAAGCCGGCGAGGCCGCCGGGCACTGCCAATTCCAGACGCTCGCTCGCGGCGGCGACTGAAACCGACACCAGGACTGCAACCGTGGCGACAAACGCGAGGCGCATATCAGAACGACAACGCCTTAGCCTGCACCACGTTGGGCAGATTGGCGACCGCCTTCAATACTTCTGGCGGCACCTCGCCATCAACTTCGACCAGCGCGATCGCATCGCCGCCCGGCTCGGTGCGACCAAGATGGAAGGTGCCGATATTGACCTGGGCCTCACCCAGCACAGTGCCGAGGCCGCCAATCAAGCCAGGCCGGTCGTTGTTGTTGACATAGAGCATATGCGGACCGAGCTCGGCTTCCATCGGCACGCCCTTGACGTTGACCACGCGCGGCTTGTCGTCGCCGAACAGGGTGCCGGCGACACTGCGCGTCTGGTTCTCGGTCGTTACGGTCAGCCGGATCATGGTATGATAGTCGACCGGCCGGTCATGCCGAATATCGGAAACCTCGATGCCGCGCTGGTGCGCAACAACTGGTGCGCTGACCATATTTACGCCCTCCAATAACGGCGACAGAAGACCTTTCAATACCGCCGCATTCAAGGCCTTTGTGTTCAATTCTGCGGCATCGCCTTCATATTCGATGCTCACTGCTTTGATGCCGGATTCGGTGATCTGGCCGGCGAAACTGCCGAGTTGCTCGGCCAGCTTCATGTAGGGCCGCAGACGCGGCGCTTCCTCGGCCGACACCGAGGGCATGTTGAGGGCGTTGACCACGGCGCCGGTCAACAAATAGTCGGCCATTTGCTCAGCCACCTGGATCGCCACATTGACCTGGGCTTCCGTCGTCGACGCGCCGAGATGGGGCGTACAGACCAAGTTCTCGCTGCCAAACAGCGGATTTTCCTTAGCCGGCTCGACCTCGAAGACATCCAACGCGGCACCAGCGACATGGCCGGAATCGAGCGCTACCTTCAAATCCGCTTCGACCACCAATCCGCCGCGCGCACAGTTGACGATGCGTACGCCTGGCTTGCTCTTGGCCAGCGCGGCAGCGTCGATAATGCCGCGGGTCTGATCGGTCAGCGGCGTATGCAAGCTGATGAAATCGGCTCGCGCAAGTAACGCGTCGAGGTCCACCTTTTCGACGCCGATATCAGCAGCATGTTCGCCGGTCAGATAGGGATCGTAGGCGATTACCTTCATTTTCAAGGCCAGCGCCCGCTCGGCGACGATCGAGCCGATATTGCCGCAGCCGATGATGCCCAGCGTCTTGCCGGTGACCTCGACGCCGAGGAAGCGCG
The DNA here is from genome assembly GCA_041633145.1 of Alphaproteobacteria bacterium. GTDB lineage: Bacteria > Pseudomonadota > Alphaproteobacteria > UBA6615 > UBA6615 > JBFKGW01. The sequence goes on along the minus strand of JBFKGW010000128.1, from coordinate 2,849 downwards.
ACTTCTCCCATTTGCCGGCCTGAGTCGAGTGATCGGCCATGGGAATTTGCCGCGCCAGCGCCATGATCATGGCGATCGCGTGCTCCGCCGTCGTGATCGCGTTGCCGAACGGTGTATTCATCACGACGACGCCATTCGCCGTCGCCGCCTCGAGATCGATATTGTCGACGCCGATCCCGGCGCGGCCGACCACCTTCAAATTCTCCGCCGCGGCGAAAACCTTGTCGGTCACCTTGGTTGCCGAGCGCACCGTCAGCCCGTCATACGCGCCGATGCATTCGATCAACTCATCCTCGGATAGGCCAACCTTAACGTCGACGTCGATTCCGCGATTCTCGAAGATCTCTTTAGCCCTCGGGCTCATGGAATCGGAAATCAGTACCTTAACCATAATATTAGACCTCCGGCCGCTTACGCGGCCGCTTTGGCTTGTGCCTTGACCGTCGCGTAGGCCCAGTCGAGCCACGGCGTGAGCGCGGCGATATTTTCCCGTTCAACCGTGGCGCCGGCCCAAATACGCAAGCCCGGCGGCGCATCGCGATAAGCATTGATGTCGTAGGCGACACCTTCAGCCTCCAACAGCGACGCCACCGCTTTCGACGTCGCCGCCCGCTCAGCCTCCGGAAGTGCGGTGAACCAGGGGTCGACGATCTTCAGGCATACGCTGGTGCACGACCGGGTCGCCGGTTCCTCGGCCAGGAAGTCCGCCCACTCGCTCGCCACAACCCAATCGGCGAGGATCCGGGCATTGGCCTCGCTGCGCGCGATCAAGGCCGGCAGGCCGCCAATGCCGCGCGCCCACGCCAGCGCATCCAGTTGATCTTCGACACACAGCATGGACGGCGTGTTGATGGTGCTGCCGGTGAAAATCTCCTCGTTGAGCTTGCCGCCCTTGGTCAGGCGAAAGATTTTCGGCAACGGCCAGGGCGGGGCGTAGCTCTCGAGCCGTTCGACCGCGCGCGGGCTCAACGCCAGCATGCCGTGCTGGGCTTCACCGCCTAAAACCTTCTGCCACGACCAGGTGACCACATCGAGTTTCGGCCACGGCAGGTCCATGGCGAAGACCGCCGAAGTGGCGTCGCAGATGGTGAGGCCCGCTCGGTCGTCGGCGATCCAGTCGCCGTCGGCCACCCGCACACCGGACGTCGTGCCGTTCCAAGTGAAGACGCAGTCGCGCGTGGGGTCGGATTGCGCTAGATCGACCAGCCAGCCGTACGGCGCTTCGAGCACACGCACGTTGTCGAGCTTCAATTGCTTGACGATATCGGTGACCCAACCGGCGCCGAAGCTTTCCCAGGCCAGCACATCGACGCCGCGCGCGCCCAAGAGAGACCACAGCGCCAGTTCGACCGCGCCGGTGTCAGACGCCGGTACGATGCCAACGCGGTAATCGGCGGGGATGCCGAGTATATCGCGGCTTTCCTCGATCACCCGGACCAGCTTGGCCTTGGGATCCTTGGCTCGGTGCGAGCGGCCGAGTGCGGCGTCAGCCAGCACCGACGGCGCCCAGCCTGGACGTTTCGCGCACGGACCCGATGAAAAATGTGGATTAGCCGGACGGACGTCCGGCTTCGGTGGAGTAGCTGTCATGTTACGCGTCCCTTACAGAACGCCGCCCCTCGTTGGGGAGGGATGGCCCACCGCGGAAATTAGGTATTTTCACCGCCGCGTCAATAGACGCTTTGTCGCACTGCGAGAAGACCGGTGGCTAGATGCCGTAATACCAGGGCGCCACCAGGCTGAACGCCAGCCACACGATGATCAGCAAGGGCGAACCCACGCGCACAAAGTCGGCAAACCGGTAGTTGCCCGGCGCCATCACCAGCAAATTGGTTTGGTAGCCGATCGGCGACGCGAACGAACAGTTGGCAGCGAACACCACGGCGACGACGAAGGCTTCTGGCGGGACGTTCAGACCCTGGGCGATGCCAACTGCAATCGGCGTAAACAGCACTGCCGTCGCTTTCGTGCTGATGAGGTTCGCCAGCACCGCCACCAGGAGGAAAAACGCCGACAACACGACGGCCGGCGCGGCGTCGTCCACCGCCGTCAGCATGGCGTCGGCCAAAAACTGCGCGCCGCCGGTCGCCTGCAGCGACGCCCCCAGAGCAAGCGCCGCGGCGATCATCATCACAATGGTGCGGTCGATTGCCCGGCCGGCCTGGCGAATGTTCAAAACCCCGGTCGCCAGCATCAAACCGGCGCCACACAGCGAGGCCACCGATATGGGCGCCAAGCCGCTCGCCGCGGCGATTATCACTCCGGCGAAAATAAGCAGTGTGCTGCGCGCGTGGTGTACCGCCGGAATATCGATGGCGGTCCATTCGACCAGCAGAATATCCGGGTTGCCGCGCAACGCGTCGATGTCTTCTTGGCGTCCCTGCAACAGCAGAACGTCGCCCGGCTCAAGGCGAATTTCGGTAACGCGCGCGCGGATCATCTGCGAGCGGCGCTGGATACCCAAGACGACGCAGTGGAATCGATAGCGAAAGCCGATCTGGTCCAGATTCTGGCCAATTAGCCGCGAATCGGGAGTCACCATCGCTTCGGCAAGCACCTGATTACCCACCTGCCAGCGGTGATGGCCCTCTTCGGTTTCGAAACGCTCCCAGTCCTGGCCCAGCTCGGGATGGAACTGGGCGGGTTCGCCCTTCAACGCCTCGGTCAACGCCGGCCGCGTCGCTGCCACCACGATGGTATCGCCGGGAGCGATGCGAAAGTTGTCGTCGTAGGGCGCCAAAAACGGCAGGCCCTCGCGCACGATAACGCGCAGCGTCATATCTTTGAGCTCGGGAAAGAAGCCGCCACGCGGCTGCATGCCATCGAATTTGGAACCTTCGTGGACGTTT
>JBFKGW010000127.1:0-7016 GCA_041633145.1 Alphaproteobacteria bacterium | reverse complement strand
GGCTCGACTGGCGCGGCGCGATCCGAGCGACCCGGCGCTGGCGCCGTTGCCCGACATCCTGCGCCGGCACAACGCGACCTTGAAATGCCAGCACGACGCCTTCGCCGATTATGTCAGCGAGGCGGAACAACATGGCGTCGATAATTATCCGCTGTACGAATGGACCAAGGCGACCATCGAGGATACGGCCAAGCAGGAAAAATACCGCAAAGCCTTCACTCTCTATATCGACGGCGACGAGGTCTATGACGGTGACAAAGCAGACGCGCTCGAAGCCGAGCTGCAGCCGCTGGTCGGCGGCGGCGTGGTCACGCGGATGACCAAGCACGACACCAACCCAGCGAACAACCCGCAGATGCCCGAGCGCTTTCGCCAGAAGGGCTAGCGAACGCCGCGCTGTCGAAAGCTTTCAAAACTGGTCGAGGAAAATGGTGCCGCCGGGTGGAATTGAACCACCGGCCCCACCCTTACCAAGGGTGTGCTCTACCCCTGAGCTACGGCGGCACGTGGTCGCTACTTAAGCGCTCTCGCCGCCTTATGCCATAGGAAATTGAGCAGCGGCAATAGTACTGCCGCTTGGCTCTTGCCATCACAGCGTCCGACTGGTGCAATGGTCGCGGGGGTTCTTCGCCTTGTTCGATCGTCTCAAGAAGGAATTCGAGCGCCATCGCCAGCGGCCGTTTCTCGAAGCGGCGATGGCGGCGTGTGCGCTGATCGCTTCGGCCGATAACGAGGTGAGCTTTTCCGAGCGCGCGCGCATGGACGCAGTGTTGGAAAGCCTCGCCCAGCTGCGCATCTTCGATCCCCACGTGGCGGTCGATCTGTTCAACGCCCAGCTCGATGCGCTGCAGGCCGATCGCGGCGCCGGTCAGGCGGCGGCGTTCGAAGCGATTCGCCGCGGCGCGGCCGACGAAGATGCGGCTGAGCTTTTGGTGCGCATTTGCGTCGCGATGAGCCTGGCCGACGGCGATTTCGTCTCGGCCGAGCGCGCCATGCTGGGCTTGATCTGCTCCTCGCTCAACTTGCCGCCCAAGGCGATCGAGGAGGCTCAGGCGGTATTGTTCACGTAGGCGTCGAGGCGGCCGTTGAGCGCCGCGATCTCGGCCGCCGGCAGGAACGCGGCGTTGAAACTATTGCGGATCAAGGTTACGACATCGTCGCGCGTCAACGCCAGCGCGCCGGCTGAGGCGACGAAGTTCTCGTTGATGTAGCCGCCGAAATAGGCCGGGTCGTCGGAATTAACCGTCGCCTTGAGGCCGGCGTCGATCATCGCCTTGAGCGGGTGCGCGGCCAGGTCGGCGAACACGCCGAGCCGCACATTGGACAGCGGGCATACGGTTAGCGGAATCGCTTCATCGGCCAGCCGTTCGACCAGCGCCGGGTCCTCGAGCGCGCGCACGCCGTGGTCGATGCGGCTGACCTGCAGAATGTCGAGGGAATTGGCGACGTTGGCCGGCGGGCCTTCCTCGCCGGCGTGGGCGACCGCGAGAAACCCCTCGGCGCGGGCGCGCTCGAACACCCGGGCGAACTTTTCCGGTGGGTGACCGCGCTCGCTCGAATCGAGGCCGACCGCAGTGATTTTGTCCCGATGGTCGAGCCCCTGGTCGAGGGTGCGCTCGGCGTCGGCCTCGTCGAGGTGGCGCAGGAAGCTCATGATCAGCCGCGACGACAAACCAAGTTGGGTTTTGGCGTCGTCGAGGGCGCGTGTCAGGCCCGTGATCACGGTGTCGAAGCCGATGCCGCGCTCGGTGTGGGTTTGCGGGTCGAACATGATCTCGGCATGGACGATGTTGTCCGCCTGGGCTCTTTGGAGATAGGCCCAGGCCAGATCGTAGAAGTCCTGCTCGGTGACCAGCACCTGCGCGGCGGCGTAATAGATGTCGAGAAAGTCCTGCAGGTTGCCGAATTGGTAGGCGGCGCGGACCTGCTCGGCGGTCTGGTATCCGGTGTCGACGCCATTGCGCTCGGCCAGCGCGAACATTAGCTCGGGCTCGAGCGTGCCCTCGATATGCAGGTGCAGTTCCGCCTTGGGCGCGCCGCAAATGAAGTCGTCGAGGGGGGTCACCGGAGATTCTCTGAGTCAAAGTTGCCGGCAGACAGCGTAGGATAGTGGCCGACGCCGCGCCAGCGGTCCAAAAGAATATGGAGGCGAAATGTTAAAATTGACCAACCCCGATACGCTGTTTGCGCCGCCGAGCAATTACAGCCACATTGTCGAGATTCCCGGCGGGTCGCGGCTGGCCTTCATCTCGGGCCAGGTCGGCGCGCGGTCGGACGGCAGCTGCCCGGAAGATTTCGCCGGCCAGGTCGAGCAGACCTTGGAGAACCTTTCCGCGGCGTTGACCGCGATCGACATGGAGATCACCGATTTGGTGCGGCTGAACGCCTATATTACCGCCGAAGGCGACGTCGCGACCTTCCGCGAGGTGCGCGACCGCTGGTCGGGCGGCCACGCCGCCGCCTCGACGCTGGTGGTCGTTGCCGCGCTGGCCTCGCCGGCCTGGCATGTCGAAGTCGAAGCGGTGGCGGCGAAATCGTGACGCCGCAAGACAAGCGGCCGCCGGCGCCCCGCCTGTCGGCCAAGGGCAAGAAGAAGGCGGACGAGAAGTTCGCCCGCCAGGCCGCGGCATTGCGCGCCAACCTGAAGCGCCGGCACCAGCAACGGCGCGGTCAGGAAGGTAACGAACAACAGGGCGGCAAAGCAGACGAAGAGTAGGCGAATCGCCTGCGATAAGGCGTACAACTCTGTTGGTATTCGCACCCTTGCTTGTGGGGCGCGGGGCCATCGGCTACAAGGCTAGCGCGCCGGCCAGAAAGAAATGGAGAATACGCGCGATGTCGATCATGCCGGATAGCTGGATCCGACAAATGTCGCAGGAGCGCGGCATGATCGAGCCGTTCGTCGACGCCCAGAAACGCGACGGCGTGATTTCCTATGGCTTGTCGTCCTATGGCTACGACGCCCGGGTGTCACCGGAGTTCAAGATTTTCACCAATGTGGACTCGGCGACCGTCGATCCCAAAAACTTCACCGAAACCAGCTTCGTCGACCGCAAGGTCGATGTCTGCATCATTCCGCCCAACTCGTTCGTGCTGGCCCGAACGGTCGAGTATTTCCGCATTCCCCGCGACATTTTGGTGATTTGCCTGGGCAAATCGACCTATGCCCGCTGCGGTATCATTGTCAATGTGACGCCGCTCGAGCCCGAATGGGAGGGCTTTGTGACGCTGGAGTTTTCCAATACCACGCCGCTGCCGGCGAAGATCTACGCCAACGAAGGCGCCTGCCAGTTCCTGTTCCTCAAGGGCGAGGCACCGCCCGAGGTGTCGTATGCCGACAAGAAGGGCAAATACATGCGCCAGCAAGGCATAACCATTCCTAAATTATGATGCGCCACGATCGTGCCGTATTCCGGCGCTACCACCGCGCCACACACACTCTGAACCTCTAACCCGGCGGCGTCGGCATGGATAAAATTCAAATTCGCGGCGGCAAACCGCTCTCCGGCACCATCACCATCGGCGGCTCGAAGAACGCTTCGCTGCCGGTGATGTGCGCCAGCCTGTTGACCGACGAACCGCTGGTGTTGGGCAATGTGCCCCACCTGGCCGACATCACCACGATGGCGAACCTGCTGAGCCAGCACGGCGTACTGGTCTCGCTCGAAGGCCACGACGACAAGGACGGCCATATCGGCCGGGTGTTGTCGCTGCACGCTCAGGACATCACCAACACCACGGCGCCCTATGACCTGGTGCGCAAAATGCGCGCTTCGGTTCTGGTGCTCGGGCCGTTGCTGGCGCGCGTCGGCGAAGCCGAGGTGTCGCTGCCCGGCGGCTGTGCGATCGGCACGCGGCCGGTCGATTTACATCTGCACGGCTTGGCGCAACTGGGCGCGCAAGTCTCGGTCGACGGCGGCTATATTCACGCCGCCGCGCCGAAGGGGCTGACCGGTGCTCACATCACATTTCCCAAAGTCTCGGTCGGGGCGACGGAGAACCTGCTGCTCGCGTCCGTGCTCGCGGATGGCGAGACCATCCTCGAGAATGTTGCGCGCGAACCTGAAATCACCGATCTGGTGACCTGTTTGATTGCCATGGGCGCCAAAATCGAAGGCGCTGGAACGGCGACCCTCACCATCCAGGGCGTCGACCGGCTGCATGGCGCCCGCCATGCGATCATGCCCGACCGCATCGAGACCGGCACTTACGCCATGGCGGCGGCGATCACCGGCGGCACGGTCGAGCTCGCCGGCGCTCGGCTAGGCGACGTCGAAGCGGCGGCGGAGCGTCTGCGCCAGGCCGGCGTGACGGTGGAGCAGAAGAACGGCGGTATCTTCGTCAGCCGGGCCAACAGCGAACTGGTTGGCGTCGATGTGGAAACCGAGCCCTATCCCGGATTTCCCACCGATCTGCAGGCGCAATTCATCGCGCTGATGGCGTCGGCCAAAGGGACCTCCGTGGTCACCGAAACGATCTTCGAAAACCGCTTCATGCACGTGCCGGAGCTGCAGCGCATGGGCGCCGACATTACCTTGCACGGTGGCTCGGCGATCGTACGCGGCGTGCCAAATTTGACCGGCGCGCCGGTGATGGCGTCGGATCTACGGGCCAGCGCGTCGCTGGTGTTGGCGGGGCTGGTTGCCGAAGGCGAGACGGTGGTGCGCCGCATCTATCACCTCGACCGCGGCTATGAGCGCCTGGAAGAAAAGCTCGCCGCTGTCGGCGCCGAAATCGAACGGGTGAAAGACGTAGCGTGAGTGGCGACAGTGGCTCGGACGGCGGTTTGCTCAAACTCAAGGCCGTCGATGGCGACGATTTGGCAGTGATCGCCGGGGTGCTGCAGGACGCCATCGTGCCGGTCCTCGACATCGCCTACGACGCCAATGAGCAGTGCTTCATGTTCGCCGCCAACCGGTTTCGCTGGGAAAAAACGTCCGATGCGGCAGGCCCGCAGGGCGAGCGTATTCATTGCGGCGTTTCGTTCGCCAACGTGTCGAAAGTGCAGCGCCGCGGCGTCGACCGAGGCCAACCCGGCACGTTTTTGAACCTGTTGACGATCTCGCTGGAGGAGCGGCCGGATAGCGCAGGCCCCGACGTTGAGTTGACCTTTTCCGGCAATTCGGCAATTCGGCTGGAAACGACCGGCCTGCTGTGCCATCTAGAGGACTTTGGCGAGCCCTGGCCGGCACAATGGCAACCGCAGCACGCTAACGATTGAGTAAATCGGCGCTGGCAAGTTGCTGGCGGCCGTTCGTCGACGCGCCATGGCGACGCCGCAACCGCGTAACCGGAGACCTGTCGTGAGCCAGAACGACAAGCTTATTCTCGCCTTGCCCAAGGGCCGGATCCTGTCGGAAGTGATGCCGATCGTGCGCCGCGCCGGGATCGAGCCCGAGGCGGCATTCGACGATCCGCGCTCGCGGGCGCTGCGCTTCACCACCTCCGATCCGCGGCTCGATATCATCCGCGTGCGCTCATTCGACGTGGCGACCTTCGTCGCCTTCGGCGCCGCCCATTTCGGGGTCGCCGGCAACGATGTGATCATGGAGTTCGACTATCCCGAGCTCTATGCGCCGCTCGATCTCGAAGTCGGCAAGTGTCGATTGGTGGTTGCCGCGCCGGAGGCGTTGGTCGCCGTCGACAAACCGGCGCAATGGAGCCATGTGCGCGTCGCCACCAAGTATCCCAACGTGACGCAACGCCATTTCGCCCGGCGCGGTGTGCAGGCCGAGTGCATCAAGCTGAACGGCGCCATCGAACTGGCCCCCTCACTGGCACTATGCCGGCGCATCGTCGATCTGGTGTCGACCGGCGCGACATTGAAGTCGAACGGCTTGGTGGAAATCGAGACCATCACCGAGGTCTCTTCGCGCCTGGTGGTCAATCGGGCGGCCTTGAAGACCCGCGCGACTGCGTTGGGCGGGTGGCTGGAACGCTTCCAGTCGGCGGTCGAAGGCGGACGGGATGCCGCGTAGGCTCGACAGCGCGGCCGCCGGCTTCGAGGATTCGTTCATCGCGCTGCTCGCTGAAAAACGCGAAGCCGATGTCGATGTCGGCAAGACAGTCGCCGATATTCTCGCCGCCGTGCGGGAGGGCGGCGACGCCGCGGTCCTGAAATTCACCGAGCAATTCGACCATGTGCGAATGACGGCGGACGAGATGCGTGTACCTGCCGCTGACATCGCGACGGCGCGCGCCGCGTGCCCTGACGACGTGCTGGCCGCTTTGACGGCGGCGCACGAGCGCATCACCGATTTCCACCGCCGCCAGTTACCCGAGGATATCGACTATGTCGATGCCAGCGGCGTGCGTCTCGGCGGCCGCTGGCGGCCCGTCGCTGCGGCCGGCCTCTATGTGCCCGGTGGCACCGCGGCCTATCCGTCGTCGGTGTTGATGAACGCGGTGCCGGCGCAGGTCGCCGGCGTCGAGCGCATCGTCATGGTGGTGCCAGCGCCTAACGGCGAATTGAACCCGCTGGTGCTGGCCGCCGCCGATCTGGCCGGCGTCGGCGAAATTTACCGTATTGGCGGGGCGCAAGCGGTCGCCGCTCTGGCCTACGGCACCGAGACCATCACCGCGGTCGACAAGATCGTCGGGCCGGGCAACGCCTATGTGGCGGCGGCAAAGCGGCAGGTCTTCGGCACGGTCGGCATCGATATGATTGCCGGCCCGTCGGAGATTCTGGTCGTCGCCGATGCCGCCAACGATCCCGCCTGGATTGCCGCGGATCTGCTGAGCCAGGCCGAGCACGATACCGCGGCGCAATCGCTGCTGATCACCGATAATGCGGCATTCGCCGATGCGGTTGCGGCGGCGGTGGAGAGCCACCTGGTGACGCTGCCGCGGGCCGACATCGCGCGCGCCAGTTGGGAGCGCTTCGGCGCCATCATCCTGGCGCCCGATCTCGAGTCCACTGTTCCCTTGATCGACCGCCTCGCGCCGGAACATCTGGAGCTCGCCTGTGCCGATGCCGAGGCGCTGGCCGACAAGGTGCGCAACGCCGGCGCGATTTT
>JBFKGW010000126.1:0-7047 GCA_041633145.1 Alphaproteobacteria bacterium | reverse complement strand
CTTCTGGCGTCACATCGCGGCCGGTGACCCCTGTGCCGCCGGTCGAGATCACCACATCGATGCCCGGATCGTCGATCCAGGTTCGAAATTGTTCGGCAATCGCATCGATCTCGTCGCGCACGATGGTACGCGCGGCGAGCCGGTGACCGGCCTTGGTAAGCCGCTCCTCCAGAACGTCGCCCGAGGTATCGTTTTCCGCGGTGCGGGTGTCGGAGACCGTCAGTACGGCGATATTGAGCGGTTGAAACGCAATCTCTTGCTTAGTATTTCCCATTGGCGTTGCGTACGCCCACCTTGCCATCGAGTTGGCGATAACCCGGCCACGTTCCCGAAACAACATCATCGAGCGACGGCGACGGCTGGCCGAGCCGATCGCGGTATATCCATAAGTTAGTCAGCACTCGCTCAATGAAAAGGCGTGTTTCGCGCGATGGCAAGCTTTCGATGAACAATAAGGGATCACTGCCGTAGTTTATTTTGCGCTCCCAGCGGCGCAGATTGCCCGGGCCGGCGTTATAGGCGGTGGTCAGGCGGAACAAATCGTCGGGGATCGAATTATCGGAGACCAGGTGGTCGATATAGCGTTGGCCGAGCGACAGGTTCAGTTCGGGATTGAACAACCGGTCTTTCTTGCGGCCGCGCAGGCTGCGCTGGCCGGCGACAAAGCTGGCGGTGCGCGGCATCAATTGCATCAGCCCGCGCGCGCCGGCGCGGCTTTTTGCCCGCTCGTTGAACGCCGATTCCTGGCGCACGAAGGCATAAACCAGGGCCCGGTCGACCGCGAAACCGTTCTCCAATTGCCAGTCGGGCAGGGGGTACAGCGCCGCCGCGCGGCTCGACTCGTCGGCAATCGCCGCCAGTTTGAGGGATAGCGCGGGGAAATTCGCCCGGCTCGCCAACGCCAGGATATCCGGCCATAGCGCCGGCCGCGCGGCCGCCAGCCCGGACAACTCGATCTGCGCCTCGCGCGTCAGGCCGACCTGTATCAGCGCTATCGCGCGGCTACCATAGTCAGTTGTCGCGATCTCCTGGAAGGCTGCCTCGCTCAGCGCCGGCTGGCGCCAATCGATACCGAGTGGCTCGCCGAGCGCGCGTTTCGACAGCAAACCGTAAAAGGTCAGCGGATACCGCGCGCCCTGTTCGAGCATCGGCGTGACCTCGGCGGGCCGGCGGCTGATCAACGAGGCCCGCGCCGACCAGAAGGCGGCGGCCGAATTCATCCAATCGGAGGTATCCTCGACAGCCGCGAGGGCGGTGAAGTGGCGGCGCGCGGTGTCGACCTCTCCGCTGCGCCACGCTGCCAATCCGCCCCACCAGTGGGCCAGTGGCGCGTCGTTCGGCGCAATTTTCACGGCGCGATCGGCGGATGCGATCGCTTCGTCATCTTTGCCGGCACGGTAATAGGCGCGCGCGATATCGCGCAGGGCTTGGCTGATTTGCGCGCGCGTCAGCAGCGCGCGGGTGCTCGGCTGCTCGAGGATCTCCAGCGCGCCGGTCGGCCAGCCCCGGTTGATGCGCGAGCGCATACGCGCCTGTAGTCGCCGGCCTTCTTTGCTGCTGGCGCGCGCATAGCGCGGCTGCGATTCAGAGGCCTTTTGCTTTTCGGTCGTTTGCGTTTTCAAGCGCTTGACCACCGGCGGTTTCGGCGCCCTCGCGCCTTTGGGTTGGCGCAGCACGGCAAGCCGGTGGATACGGCGCGCCTGCGGGTGATCGGCGTATTTCGCCATCCATTTGCGCAGTTCGCTGTAATTCGACCGGTATTTGGTCGGGTGCAGGTACTTCTGCGCCAGCACGTGACCCATCAAGCGCCGGTTCTGCAGGCGCCGCACCAAGGCGTTGGCCTCGCTCCAGCGGCCCTCCTCTTGCAGCGCGAAGATCGCGCGGTAGCGGTCGACATCGTCCGCCGACAACACGGCTTCGACATCGCCGAGACCGGGAATGCGCAAGCTGGCCGGGCCGGCCAACGCGGTCTCTACCGGCCGTGGCACCGGAACCTGGGCCCACGCTGCGCTGGCCACGAACAGCGGCAGGATAACAGCCTTAACAAACAGTAAGCGCATGCAGCGTTTCCCTTGGCGCGACGATGCGCGCGGTTGTTCCGGGGGATAAGTGTGAAGCTCTAGGTTGGACGTTTGATGTTCTTATTTAGTTAACGTATCGAGATGTTGGCGAACGCTCAATAGGTCCTTCCAGGCGGCGCGTTTCTGGGCCGGTTGGCGCAGCAGGTAGGCGGGGTGCAGGGTGGCGATCGCCGGGATCGGCGCTAGCCCGACGGTTTCCAGCGCCGGCGAAGTGTAGTCGTGCCATTGACCCCTGAGCCGGGTAATTCCTTCGCTGCGGCCGAGCAGGGTCTTCGCTGCGGTGCCCCCCAAGAAAACCAGAACCCGCGGCGCGACCAGAGCGATATGCCGGGCCAGGAAGGGCAGGCAGGCGGCGATTTCGGTGTCGGTCGGCTGGCGATTGCCGGGCGGCCGCCACGGTAAAATATTGGTTATGTAGACATTCTCTTCGCGGCTCAGGCCGACATAGCTCAGCATCACATCGAGCAGCTGGCCGCTGACGCCGACGAATGGCAGCCCCTGACGATCCTCGTCGCGTCCCGGCGCCTCGCCGATCAACATGACATCGGCCGGCGTCTGGCCGGTGCCGAATACCAGATTGGTTGCTGTGTTCTTCAGCGAACAACCGTCGAACGCCGCCAGCGCCTCGCGCAGGGCCGCCAGGTCGGCTGCCGACTCGGCCAGCGCTCGGGCACTGGCGGCGATCTCGTCTTGCGGCGCCAGGTTAGGCGGCGGGGTTGGCATTGGCGCGGGCCGCGCAACGCTATCGTCGGCCCGCTCCGATGTCGTTGCCGCGGCATCGATGGTCGTTTTTTGTGAGGCGGTGGCGAAACGGTCGATCGGCTGGTCGGAAATCGCTTCGTCGGCGCCGGCATCGATTTGCCATTGCAGCGCGGCGATGAGGTCTTCGCGGCTATCGCCGGTATCGTTGGACGGGCCGGTCATCGCACGATGGTATCAGATAGCGGGGGCGCGGCGCACGCGATCTTGCATAAAATCCCGCCGGCTCCGCCATCTCGTCTAACCCGACAAGGTGTGTATTATGGCGGCCGAATACGTAGAGGGGGTCTTCATGAGCGATGCCGGTTCGCCCGATCTGGAAGCAGCCGCAACCGAAACCGTCGAGCGCGAATCGATGGCCTACGATGTGGTCATCGTCGGCGCCGGGCCGGCAGGGCTGGCGGCGTCGATCCGGCTCAAACAACTGGCCGCTGAGACGGGCCGCGAAATTGGCGTCTGCATCCTCGAAAAGGGTTCCGAAGTGGGCGCCCATATCCTGTCTGGCGCGGTGCTGGAAACCCGGGCGCTCGACGAATTGTTGCCCGATTGGCGCGAGCAGGGCGCGCCGGTGACGACCGCCGTCACGGCAGAAAAATTTCTTTTTTTGAACGAGAGGAAATCCTGGTCGCTACCGACCTCATTGCTGCCGTCGCCGATGCACAACAAAGGCAATTATGTCATCTCGCTGGGCAATCTGTGCCGCTGGCTAGCCGAACAGGCGGAAGCGCTCGGCGTGGAAATCTATCCCGGCTTCGCTGCGTCCGAGGTGCTGTACGACGAGGACGGCCGGGTCAAAGGTGTCGCGACCGGCGACATGGGAGTCGCACAAGACGGCAGCCGCACGTCCAACTACACGCCGGGGATCGAGCTGCACGCGGCCTACACCTTTTTTGCCGAGGGGTGCCGTGGCCATCTCGGCCGGCAATTGATGGAAAGGTTCGCTCTGCGCGCCGACTGCGAAGCGCAGACTTATGGCATCGGCATAAAGGAGCTCTGGCAGGTCGCGCCGGAGAAACATCAGCCCGGCCTGGTGGTCCACACCGCAGGTTGGCCGATGGATAAGCAAACCTATGGCGGCTCGTTTCTCTATCACCTGGAAGATAATCAGGTCGCGGTCGGCTTCGTCATCGGCCTCGACTACCGGAACCCCTACTTGTCGCCGTTCGACGAGTTCCAGCGCTTCAAAACCCATCCGGCGATCCGACCCACGTTCGAGGGCGGCAGTCGGGTTTCCTATGGCGCGCGCGCGCTCAACGAGGGCGGTCTGCAATCGCTGCCCAAGCTGGTATTTCCCGGCGGCGTGTTGGTCGGCTGCGAGGCCGGCACCCTGAACGTGCCCAAGATCAAAGGCACCCACACGGCGATGAAGTCGGCCATGCTGGCCGCCGAGGCGGCGTTCGCGGCAATCGCCGAGGCCGACGGTGGCATGCCGCCAGCCGAGCTCAGTGCCTACGCCGCTGCTTTTGAACGTTCGTGGGTCCGGCAAGAACTGCACCGGGCGCGCAATTTCCGGCCGTCCTTCAAATTCGGTGTTTGGTGGGGCACCTTGATGGCCGGGATCGACCAAATGGTCTTGCGCGGGCGCGCGCCGTGGACGCTCCGGCACGGCCATGCCGATCACGAAACGCTGGGGCGCAAGGACAAGTTCAAACCGATCGACTATCCGAGCCCCGACGGCACCGTAAGTTTCGACAAGCTGTCCTCGGTCTATATCTCGAATACCAATCATGAAGAGAACCAGCCGGTTCATTTGACGCTCAAAGACGACAGCGTGCCTGTCGAGATCAACTTGGCGCGCTACGATGCGCCGGAGCAGCGTTACTGTCCGGCCGGGGTGTACGAAATATTAACCGACGACGACGGATCGAACCCGCGGCTGCAGATCAACGCGCAAAATTGCGTTCACTGCAAAACCTGTGACATCAAAGACCCGACTCAGAATATTGTATGGATCGCGCCGGAAGGCGGCGGTGGGCCGAACTACCCCAATATGTGAGGGCTATTAATATTAATTGGGGTAGGAAGCCAAACCCATAACTATAACGTGTCCTGGTGGTACATTCTTACCTCGGGTAAACTGTTGGCTAGTATATTAACGGTAGATTACCGGCCAATGTGCCCCACATTAGGCCTCTGCTAGGATCGAATATGCGCACACTATTTGCGGCCGTTGCAGGCATTGTTGGATTGGGCTTTGGCGTATCGAGCGCCGCCGCCGCGCCGACAGGCGCGCAAGCGCCGATCGTCGAACAGGCCGATCTGGCCGGCACCCCGTTGGAGATCGGCGAAACCGTATTCGGCAAGTTTTTGGCGTCGCGCCATGCCGAATCGGTCGGCGATTTTGCCGCTGCCGCCTCGTACGCCGCGCGCGTTTTAGCCGAACAGCCCGATCTGAAAAACTTTGCCCGGCGGGGCCATATTCTGATGGCGAGCGCTGGCCGCATCGAGGAAGCCGCCGAGTTGGCCGAGCGGTTGGTGGCGGAAAACGAAAAAGACCCGTTGGCCAACATGACCCTGGCGACGCGCGCGCTGGAGCGGGAGGATTATCGCGATGCCCTCAACCGGCTCAACAAGATCGATCTCACCGGCATTCAGCGCATCATCGTACCGCTGATGCGGGCCTGGGCGTTGGCTGGCGACGGCCAAACCGATGCTGCATTGGCGCTGCTCGACGATCTAACGGCGACCGCCGGCCTCGGTCCGATCACCGGGCTTCATGCCGGCATGATCGCCGACTTGGCCGGCCGGCCCGCGGTGGCCGAAGAAGCTTATAAGCGCGGTGTGGCGGCGTCGGGCGAGACGGTCGCCTTGCAATTGGTCGAGGCCTACGCGGGTTTGCTGGCGCGCACCGACCAGCACGCAAAGGCGGTCAGCATGGTCGAAGATTTCACGCTACAGAACCCACGGACGCTATTGATCGACCCGACCCGCGACGCGCTGGCCAAGGGCAAAGTGCCCGCGCCTGTGGTGACGACGTTTGCCGACGGTGCGGCCGAGGCCTTGCACGCGGTCGCCAACTTGTTGAACCGCGAACGCTTACGCTCGCAAGCGCTGATCATGATTCAGTTAGCGCTCCACTTGCGGCCCGAAAATCCGGCGACGCTATTCCTTTTAGGACAAGTTTACGAGCGCGAAGAGCAGGTCGACACGGCGATCGAGGCGTATAAAGCGATCGATCCCAACACGCCCTACGGTTGGTACGCGCGGCTGAACCTGGCCGACGGCTACCGGACGCAAGGCGACCTCGATAAAGGCGTGCAGCTGTTGCGGGCGATGATCCGGGAACGGCCGGACCGCACCGACGCGGCGCGCGCGCTCGGCGATTTCCTGCGCATCGACGAACGCTACCGCGAGGCGGTGACGGCCTACGACACCGCCCATGAGCGCGCCACCGACGAAGCCGATTGGCGCTTGTACTACACCCGAGGGATTGCCCTGGAACGCGCCAAGCAATGGGATCGCGCCGAAAGCGATTTCCTCAAAGCGCTCGAGCTCGAACCCGACCAGCCCTTGGTGCTCAACTATCTCGGCTATAGCTGGATCGAGCAGGGGCAAAACCTGGAGCGCGCCAAGGCGATGATCGAGAAAGCGGTCGCGCAACGGCCGCAGGACGGTTACATCACCGATTCGCTGGGTTGGGCGCTGTACCGCCTGGGCGACTATGAGGGCGCGGTTACCCATCTCGAGCGGGCGGTAGCGCTAGAACCGGGCGACCCGGTGATCAACGACCATCTCGGTGATGCTTATTGGCTCGCCGGTCGCCGCGAGGAAGCTCGCTTCCAGTGGAAGCGCGCCCTGTCGCAGGAGCCTGATGCCGAGGTCGAGGCGATTATCCTCGACAAGCTGCAAGGCAAGCAGCTGCCACAGCCGCTGCCGGCGGACCAACGGCGGGACATATAACGCGGCCTACTTACCGGCGGCGGGGCGCGACGCCGTGAATGGCGATATGACGGCACTTCGCGAAGCCGCGCCGGCGAAAATCAACCTGTTCCTGCACATCGTCGGCCGGCGCCGCGACGCCATGCATTTGATCGACAGCTTGGTGGTCTTCGCCGAGCTCGGCGATGTCGTGACGGTCGCGCCCGCCGACCGTCTCTCCCTGACGCGGTCCGGGCCGATGGCCGCCGACCTGCCGCCGGTCGAAGACGACCTGGTGTTCAAGGCGGCAATGCGATTGGCTGCAGCGGCCGGCGTGGCGGGCGCGGCG
>JBFKGW010000125.1:0-7082 GCA_041633145.1 Alphaproteobacteria bacterium | reverse complement strand
AGGTGCAGACGCGCGGCGAATTCGGTGGACTCGGCATCGAAGTGACGATGGAACAGGGATTTGTGCGCGTTGTCTCGCCGATCGACGATACCCCGGCGGCGCGCGCCGGGATCGAAGCGGGCGATTTCATCACCCATCTGGATGGCGAGTCAGTGCTCGGCCTGACCCTGGCCGATGCGGTCGACAAGATGCGTGGCCGAGTGGGCTCCGACATCAAACTAACCATTCGCCGCGAGAGCCGCGAACCCTTCGACGTCGTGGTGACGCGCGACGTCATTCGTATCCAGTCGGTGCGCAGCCGCGTCGAAGGCAATGTCGGCTACCTCCGGATCACCACCTTCAACGAACAAACCGACGTTGGCGTCCAACGCGAAATCGAAGACCTGCGTGCCGAACTTGGCGACAGCATGATCGGCTTGGTGCTCGATCTGCGACGCAATCCCGGCGGACTGCTCGATCAGGCGATCAAGGTGTCCGACGCGTTTCTCGAGCGCGGCGAAATCGTCTCGACGCGCGGCAAGGACGAGGCCGACGCGCAACGCTTTAACGCCAAGCCGGGAGACGTGATCAACGGTCTGCCGATCGTGGTTTTGATCAATGGCGGTTCGGCGTCAGCCTCTGAGATTGTCGCCGGCGCACTGCAGGATCATCGCCGGGCGGTGGTCATGGGCACGCAATCGTTCGGCAAGGGGTCGGTGCAGACGATCATGCCGATCCCGGGCCACGGCGCGATGCGCCTGACCACGGCGGCGTACTTTACGCCGAGCGGCCGGTCGATCCAGAAAACCGGCGTGACCCCGGACATCGAGGTGCAGCAGGCGCGGATCGAAACCACCGACGAGCAGGCCAGGATCCGCGAAGAGGATCTGCGCAACGCGCGCGAGGGCGAGAGTACCGAGCCGAGTGCCGACGATGCTGGTCCGACGGCCCAGGAAACCGCCGACTATCAGTTGGCCCGCGCGATCGACCTGTTGAAGGGGATATCGCTGTACAACATTCGGGTCACCAACTAGGAAGCTCTCGACCGCCTGTAGTGTGGGCTGAGTGGTGAGCGATTCCACCATGGAAGTTCGCTCAAGATGGGGCGGACCGGCCCGGCTGCCGCTCGCGTTGTCGGGCCTGTTGGTGATCGTTGCTGCGGCGATGCTTTCGCTTGTCGTGATCGGGTCCGGCATCGAAGACACCCAGATCGCGCAAACCCAACCCGAAGCCGGTCAAGATGGACCACCGACGCCGCAAGATCTCGCTGCGGCGACCCCGCCGCCGGCGGTACCCGAACCAGCACCGGCCGAATCCGCCGCTCCGGAGCCCACCGCCGCCGAACCGTCGGATGCGATCGCAGAAGTTCCCACGCCGGATGATGCCGCCGCCGATCAGGCGGCCGCTGATCAAACAGCTGCTGCGGAACCGCCGGCGGCCGCAGCGCCGAAGCCGGAGTCGCCCGATGTGAGCGGGCCAAGCGATTCCGGCGATGAAGAACCGCCGCAAGTCGCCGCGGTGCCGACCCCGCCACCACCACCGCCGGGTAGTGCCGGTATCCTGGCGCCGGCCCCCGATCCCGGATTGATCGAACAGACGTCCATCGGACCGCTGCCGCGGATCGGCGATGACGGCCGCTTGCCGTGGCAGGTCTACGCGCGGCCGTTCGACCATCGCGACACACGGCCGCGTATCGCCATCATCATGAGTGGGCTGGGACTGTCGGGGGCGGCGACGCAAGCAGCGATCCAGGGGCTGCCGGGTGGCGTCACGCTGGCGTTCCAGCCGTTCGCCGACGACCTGCAGCAATGGATTCGCCTAGCCCGTGCGGCCGGTCATGAAGTGCTGCTCAATCTGCCGATGGAACCGGTCGATTTTCCGGCCAGCGATCCCGGGCCGCGTGCGCTGTTCGTCGCCTATGCGCCGGAAGAAAATATCGAACGGCTGGAATGGGCGCTGTCGCGCGTCGGCGGCTATGTCGGACTGCTCAACCATATGGGCTCACGGTTCACCACCTCGCGCGAGGCTATGTTGCCGATTATGGCCACGCTGGAGCAGCGTGGGCTGGCCTTTGTCGACGCCCGCGTCTCGGCGCGCAGTGTGGCGACCGTCCTGGCGAGCGAACATAATGTGCCGCGCGCCATCAACGACCGGTTTCTCGACGCCCGCGAGGTGTCCCGCGCCACAATCGACGCGCGCCTGGCCGAGCTCGAGGCGATCGCCGGCGAAGTCGGCGTGTCGGTCGGCATCGGCCAAGCCTTTCCGGTGACCATCGAGCGGGTCCGCGAGTGGGCGGCGACGCTCAACGGCAAGGGCATCATGCTCGCGCCAGTGTCGGCAGTGCTCGATCGTCAGGCGGATCGGTGACCCAGCGCGCTGACGAACCCGATCGACTGCATTACCGTTTGGGCGCCGGAGCGGTGCTATTCAGCCGCACCGGAAAGGTCTGGCTGGGCCAGCGCATCGATACGCCGGACGCCTGGCAGATGCCACAGGGCGGCATCGACGCTGATGAAGACCCCGCCGCTGCGGCCTTGCGTGAATTGCACGAGGAAATCGGCTGCGACAATGTTCAACTGCTGGCCGAAACCGACGGCTGGTTGAAATACGATCTGCCACCCGCCTTGGCGGCGAAGATGTGGGGCGGTAAATACCGCGGCCAGATGCAGAAATGGTTCGCCTTCCGCTTTCTCGGCAGCGACGACGAAATCGACATCCACGGGGTCAAAAAACCCGAGTTCAATGCCTGGCGGTGGGCCGATATCGGCGAGATCGTTGGCCTGATCGTCGACTTCAAACGGCCCCTTTATGAAGCCATAGTGGCCGAATTCCGCCAGTTTTCAGAGGTGACCGCGGACGAGAACGAGCCGGCAACGAAATATTAATGCACATTTAGTACAAATTTTATCGAATTTCGTGCCGCGTTCCGCCGACGGCGCCGCGCCGCGATATGGTCCCCGCCCAGGTAGGTGCGATGATCTCTGGTGTCAGTTCCTCGATAGCAGCTATTTATAGCGCCGCCGGTGCGGCCCAACGTGCGCCCGAGGGTCAAACAAGCGCAGCGAACCCGAGCGGCTTGTCGGAAGAACAGCAGCAGGAAGTTCAGCGCCTGAAAGAGCGCGACCGCGAGGTACGCGCCCACGAACAGGCTCATTCACGCGCAGGCGGGCCTTATGCCGGCGCGCCGACCTACCAGTATGAGCGTGGTCCGGATGGCCGCATGTACGCCGTGTCCGGCGAAGTTCAGATCGATACTTCGCCGATAGCCGGCAATCCCGGCGCGACCATCAGCAAAATGGAGATCGTCATCCGCGCCGCTTTGGCGCCGCAAGAACCTTCCGCTCAGGACCGGCGGGTAGCCGAAGAGGCACGGGCAGCCAAAGCCGAAGCGCAAACCGAGCTGCGTGAGCAGAAGCAGGAAGAAGCGCAAGGGATAACCGAGCAATCTCAGATCGCCGCGGCTGGCGAACCCGCCCGTGTCGCGCGGGCCTACGAACGATCCGAAAGTCTCGTATTCGCCGCGGTGGAAAACGCCCTCAGCCTGGCTGCGTAACCGGCTAATGCGCCGCCGAAATCCGCTGGTCGGCCTTGAAGTTGAGAAAATAGCACGCCAACTTGGCGGTCCAACCGGTCAACCGGGCATGGGGATTTAGCCCGACCGCCTTGAAGATCAGGGTCACGCCGCGCTCGACGTGGTGCGGCCGGTAGAAGCCGTAGGCGCGCGACATATAGGCGCGGACGCAGTTCTTGCGGACATAGGGTTCGCCGGTGTTATTGGCGGCGTAGTAGGCATACGCCAACTCGTCGTCTTCGCTTTCGTTGATGCGGCTCAAGCCTACCAGAACACGGCGGACGACGCCGAGACGTTCGATCTCGCGATAACGCGCCATGTGGGTGTAGAACAGCTTGTAATGGCGAATCTCGTCGCGCGCGATATTGCGGCAAATTTCGCGCAGCACCGGTTCTTCGGTGGCTTCGCGCAGGGCGGTGTAATAGGACGAGGTGCCAACTTCGACCATGCAACGGGCGACGAGCTCGCCGCAGCGCGAGCCGCGCACCGACTCGGCCGCGCTCGTCGGCAGGGTTATCTTCGACGAGAAATCAGCGAAACGTTCTTCGAAATCGAACGAAGGATCGGCCAGCTTGGCCCAACGCGCGAGCGCCTTGCCGTGTTGCACTTCCTCGCCCGCCCAACGGCGTGCTGCCGCCTGAAACTCGATGTCGTCGTGGAAGACGCTGGTGAGGTAATCGGCGTAGGCGCCACCGTTATGCTCGACCATAGCCGCAGCCTTGACGATGCGGAGCATGTCGCGATCGACCTTGGATGGGTCGAAGCTCTCCCATGGAATATCGTCGAGCGTCCAATGTTTCGGATTGTCCGTCATTGAAGCCTATCCGTTTGCAAATCCTGCGCTACGGCAGCGCTGACCCTTCTCCCAAGTCCTTAAGAAGAAATACTACTGTCGCTGCTTGCAAGGGTCAAAGCAGGTTAACACGCCGATCTGTGGGAAAATTAACTATGTTTGCGCTCCGCGTGCGCGTGTTTGGCCGGCGCGGCGATGGCTCTGCCGGGCGCGCGGTATTTGGGTGTGATTACTGGTAGACCGGTGCGTCGATCGCAGTCAGTTTGGCGCGCGCCGTATCGGCGCGGTTTTCTGCCGCTTTCTTCTCTACTGGATTGTCGGTAATGCCGATATCTTCGACAGCTTCCTTGAGATCGGTCTCGACAGAGGCCCGGTCGATCTCGTCGACCGGCAGCGCCTCTTCGGCGAGCACCGTGCAGCGGCTCTCGGTTACCTCGGCAAATCCGCCGGCGACAAATATTCGTGAACTGACCGTGCCGCCGGCAAAAATATGGATTACCCCCGGGCGCACCGTCGAAATCATCGGCGAGTGGCCGGGAAGGACGCCGAAATCGCCCTCGCTGCCGGGCACCACCACCATCTCGACGTCTTCGGAGACGAGGAGTCGTTCCGGCGAGACCAGCTCGAACTGTACCGCTGCGTCAGCCACGTCGTGCGCTCCCTAAGCGGCCTCGGCGGCCATCGTTTGCGCCTTCTCGACGGCTTCTTCGATGGTGCCGACCATGTAGAAGGACGCCTCCGGCAGATCGTCGTAGACGCCGTTGACGATTTCGGTGAAGCCTTTGATGGTGTCTTCCAGGTTGACGAACTTGCCCGGTGTGCCGGTGAACACTTCGGCGACGTGGAACGGCTGCGACATGAAGCGTTGGATTTTGCGCGCCCGCATGACCGTCAGCTTGTCCTCTTCCGACAATTCGTCCATGCCCAAAATGGCGATAATTTCCTGCAGGCTCTTGTAGCTCTGCAGCGTCTCCTGAACCCGCCGGGCGGTCTCATAGTGCTCGTCACCGACCACCCGCGGATCGAGAATTCGGCTTGTCGAATCGAGCGGATCGACCGCCGGGTAAATGCCCAGCTCGGCGATCTGGCGCGACAACACCGTCGTCGCGTCGAGATGGGAGAAGGTGGTCGCTGGCGCCGGGTCGGTCAAATCGTCAGCCGGCACATAGATCGCCTGCACCGACGTGATCGAGCCTTTGTTGGTCGAGGTAATACGTTCCTGCAAGATGCCCAGGTCGGTGCCGAGGGTCGGCTGATAGCCGACCGCCGACGGGATGCGGCCCAGCAACGCCGACACTTCCGAGCCCGCTTGGGTGAAGCGGAAAATATTGTCGACGAAGAACAACACGTCCTGACCTTCTTCGTCGCGGAAATATTCCGCCAGCGTCAGGCCGGTCAGGCCGACGCGCGCACGCGCGCCGGGCGGCTCGTTCATCTGGCCGTACACCAGGGCAGCCTTCGATTCGCCATCGGGCACGATGACGCCCGATTCCATCATTTCATGATAGAGGTCATTGCCTTCACGGGTGCGCTCGCCGACCCCGGCGAACACAGAATAGCCGCCGTGGCCTTTGGCGACGTTGTTGATCAGTTCCATGATCAACACGGTCTTGCCGACCCCGGCGCCGCCGAACAGGCCGATCTTGCCGCCCTTGGCGTACGGGGTGAGCAGGTCGACCACCTTGATGCCGGTGACCAGCTGCTCGGTTTCGGTGGACTGGTCGATAAATGCCGGCGCTGGACGGTGGATCGGCAAGGTTTGCTTGGTCCTGACCGGGCCGCGTTCGTCGACGGGTTCGCCGATCACGTTGATGATACGCCCCAGTGTTTCGGGTCCAACAGGTACAGTGATGGGGCCACCCGAATCGATCACTTCGCCGCCGCGCACCAGCCCGTCGGTGGTGTCCATGGCGATGCACCGGGTGGTGTTTTCACCCAGATGCTGCGCCACTTCGAGCACCAGCCGGTTACCGTGGTTGTCGGTATGCAAAGCATTCAAGATCGGCGGCAGATCGCCCTCGAACTGCACGTCAACGACCGCGCCCAATACTTGTGAGATCTTGCCGACTATATTCTTCGCCATCTGCTTTCTCCTGGCCCAGTGGGCTCGTTCCGGCCGCGGCTACAACGCCTCGGCGCCGGAAATAATTTCAATCAATTCCTTGGTGATGAAGGCTTGCCGCGTGCGGTTGTAGTTGATTGTCAGATCGTCGATCAGATCGCCCGCGTTACGCGTCGCGTTATCCATCGCGGCCATGCGCGCACCCTGTTCGGAGGCAAACGATTCGAGCATCGCCCGGAACACCTGGATCGCCAAGTTGCGCGGCAGCAGCTCGGCGAGGATCGCGTTTTCCTCGGGCTCGTATTCGTAGGCAGCCCTCGACTCTTCTTCGGCTGGCTCAGCTGGCGCTTCTTCGCCTTCGCCGGCTGGCTCCTGGGCGAACGGCACCAATTGCTGCGGCGTCACGACTTGGGTCAGCGCCGATCGGAAATGGTTGTAGACGACGGTGCATACATCGAACTCGCCGTCTTCGTACATGGTCGTAATGCGATCGGCGATCGCCACCGCCGTCTCGAATGCTGGCGCCGGTTTCGCGGTATCCTCGATGGTGTCGATGATCCGTTCGCCGAATTCGGCCCGCAGCATGCCAAAGCCCTTGCGGCCGACGATCAGCAGTTTGACCTGCTTGCCTTCAGCAATCAGAGCGCGGACCCGTTGCCGGGTCCAGCGGGCGATGT
>JBFKGW010000124.1:0-7125 GCA_041633145.1 Alphaproteobacteria bacterium | reverse complement strand
GGGCATCGTCGGCGGCGACGAGATTCGCACCCTGCCAATCTTCACCCGGTCGCGTCGTCGCCTGTCCTGGCTGAGCATTAACATCGTGCTCAATATCATTGCCGCCAGTGTTATCGCGCTCTACATCGACACCCTCGGCGCGGTGATCGCACTCGCTGTGTTCCTGCCGATCATCTCCGATATGAGCGGCTGCACCGGCAACCAGGCAGTCGCCGTCAGCATGCGCGAGCTGTCGCTGGGCATCGTCAAGCCGTTCGAGGCGTTTCGCGTATGGCTCAAGGAAATTTCCGTCGGGCTGGTGAACGGTATCGTCTTGGGCGCCATACTCGGCGTCGTCGCCTGGGCCTGGAAAGGCAATCCCTACCTGGGCCTGGTGGTCGGCGGCGCGATGGCGCTCAACACGCTGATCGCAGTGTCGATCGGGGGCGTGGTGCCGCTGCTGCTCAAACGCTTCGGCGTGGATCCGGCGCTGGCGTCCGGGCCGATCCTGACGACGGTCACCGATATTTGCGGCTTTTTCCTGGTCCTGAGCTTCGCCGCGCTGATGCTGACCAAACTGGTGTGACGGCAGCGTACCCTTTGAGCCGGTCGCCGCTTTTACCGACACTGGCGCAGTCCACCACCTATCGAAAGGTACTTCACGCCACGGCGACACGCTGGCGGCGGAGCAATTTCTTTGCCTCGAAACACCCCAGGAACACAACCGCGCCGCCGACCGGCCAAATCCAATGCTCCAGGCGCATCGGCTCGAAACCGAACCAGACCCCGACGGCGGGCACGCTGACGATCACCGCGACGACGACCGCCGAAACCAACAGGGCGAACCACAGCTGGCGATTGGCAAACAGGTATCGACCGAACACCGTATCGTCGGTTCGGCGCGAGAGAATGTTCACGTATTGGGTCAAGACGATACCGGTAAATGCGGCGGCCTGCGCCATGCCGGTCGATCCGCCAGACGCAAGAACCATATAGAACGAGGCGTAACCGCTGAGCCCCATCAGCACCCCGAAGGCGGCAAGTTCCAGCAGCCGCTGGCGGTCGACAATATGGGCGCCGAGCTTACGTGGCGGATTGCGCATCAAGTCGCGTCCTGGCGGGTCGAACGTAAGAGACATCAACGGCAGCATCTCGCCGATTAGATCGACCGATAGGATCTGCACCGCTGTGATGGGGATTGGCAGTCCGAACGCCGCACCGACGAAGCCAACGCAGACACAGCCGAGTTCGCCGATGTTCGAGGTGATCGAGGAGAGAATCACACTCCTCAGGTTCTGAAAGACAGTGCGACCTTCGCGAACGGCATTTACCAGGGTAGTAAAGTCGTCGTCGATCAGCACGATCTCGGCCGCTTCCTTGGCGACTTCGGAGCCGAGTTTTCCCATGGCGACGCCGATATGGCCCTCTTTGAGCGAAAGCGTGTCATTGACGCCGTCGCCGGTCACCGCCACCACCTGGCCCATCTCTTTGAGCAGTTTGACGATGCGGAATTTATCGGTCGGGGAGACCCGTGAGAAAATCAGTGATTCTCCCTCGAGCACCGTCTTCAGCTCGTCATCGGACATCGCGCGAAGCTCGTCGCCCGTCAGCACGGGACCCTCGGGCATGCCGATGCGCTCCGCGATCGCATCGGCCGTGATGGGATTGTCCCCGGTAATCATGAACACGCGGACATGCGCGCCGCACACTTCCGATATCGCTTGGCGTACGCCCGCGCGCGGGGGATCGAGCATGGCCACCAGACCGGCGAAAACGAAATCGGTTTCCGTCGTCTCGAGGGGGAAGTCTTTCTGCCCCGGCGGAAAATCGCGATAGGCGAGCGCGATGACGCGCAGCGTCTCCTCGCTATACGCCTCTACTTGGGCGACGATGGCGTCCCGCGCTGCATCGTCGAGGGGCACCGGCTTGCCGCCGCGGTGAATGGCGCTGCAGGCGGCGAGCACACTTTGCGGCGCGCCTTTCATGTAGCCGATGGTGCGCCCCTTATGCTCGCGCACCATGGTCATGCGCTTGCGCCGGCTGTCGAAGGGCAGCTCCTCGATCAGCGGAAATGCGCCGATGCGCTCCTCCGGATCGAGGTCCGCTTTGACGGCGAACGGCATGAAGGCCGCTTCGGTGGGATCACCCACCGCATACCACGTCGCGTGTTGATCGTCGGGCGGATGGGTGCGCCCGTTACTGGCGAGCAGTCCGTGCTGGAAGAATTGCTTTATCGACTCTATTTCGGCGTCGGGGACCGGCGCGCCATTTTCGAGGATGTCTCCTTGCGGATCGTAGCCTTCTCCGGTCACTTCGAAGGTGCGCCCATCGGCCCAGCCCCGCACGATGGTCATTTCATTTGCCGTGACGGTGCCGGTCTTGTCGGTGCAGATCACCGTCGTGCAGCCCAGCGTCTCGACCGCCGACAGGCGTTTGACGACGGCGCGTTCGCGCGCCAATCGTCCTACACCGAGAGAGAGGGCTACGGTTATCTGGGCCGGCAAGCCCTGCGGAACGCACGCCGCCGCCACGCCGATGGCGAAAATCACGCTCGCGTTGATCAGCGATTGGGTGTCGGGAAAGGCATCGGCGCGCAGCAGGATATTCGCCGCGAAGAGCGCCAGCACGATAACGCCGGCCAGCTTGGTAAGCGTACGGGCCAGCGAGTTGATCTCCCGCTGCAGCGGCGACAGGTCCCGGCGAATGGTCTGGCCGATATCGGCGATGCCGCCGATCGCTGTCGCCATGGCGGTCGCGATGACAACGCCGGTGGCGCTACCGCGTGCCACCGTCGTGCCGAAGAACGCCAGATTGTCCTGATCGGGGAGCGCAACCTCGCGCTCGATCACTATCTCGGCGTCTTTGTCTTGCGGCACGGATTCGCCCGTCAGGGTGAAATCATTGGTGGCGAATTCGTGGGTCTCGATCAGGCGAAGGTCGGCCGGCACCGCCGCACCGGCCTCCAACAGCACGATGTCGCCGGGCACCAGGTCGCGCTCGTCCACTTCCATCGGCGCGCCGTCGCGCAACACCGTCGCTCGCGTCGTGACGAGGGTTTTGAGGCTTTCCAGCAACCGCTCGGCCTTATATTCCTGAAACACACCGATCGCCGCGTTGATCAGAATGATCGCGAACAGGACCGAGGCGCCGCGGACGTCCTCGAGGTAGTAGGCGAGGACAGCCGCGACCAAAAGGACGACGATCAATAGATCCTGAAACTGGCGCAAAAACAGTTTGTAGAACGGCCGACGGCCACGCTCTTCGAGCACATTTTCACCGTAGCGCCGCCGCAACTGAGCGGCTTGGGATTGACTCAGACCGGTTTCCGGATCGGAGCGCAGCTGTTCCAGTACCGCGTCAACCGGTAGCTGGTAGGCGGGTGCGGTGAGCGCCAGTCTAGTGTCGTGCGTTGCCAATCCCGTGGCCATCGAAGAGGTTCAATCTCGCTGCTAGACCGCCCCGAGTTGTTGGGCGGACGAGGAACACATTTTTGCTGGGAAATTACCGTTAGCAAGGCGTGACCGCATTGCTGAAAGTCAAATTATTTGCAGGCATTTCGATGCTGCAGCCATGCGAACTCGCCAGATTGGCGATTAATCGCGCGCCCGAGCGTCACGTTACAAAGATCTAAACCCGCTTTTCATCGGACTATGCCTGCATCGCGGCGCAGGCGATCGTTGCTTAGTTTGATGATTTGATCAAACGCTCGGGAAAGACGATTGGTTGGGCGTCCAACAAGTTAAGTCGTCATAGCGTGCGAGCAAACTCGCCGCCAAACGTGCAACTCATTGAATTAATGGTGGGCGCGGTAGGGATTGAACCTACGACCCCTTCGATGTCACCGAAGTGCTCTTCCGCTGAGCTACGCGCCCCACCGGTGTGGGTCGGATGCCGCCCGTGGCGCGAAAAAACGCGTCGTCGATTACGGCGATCCTGTCGCGCGTCTTACAACGCCGTACTTTAGTTGGCAAGTCTGTGCTGGCGCCGCGCCGGGCGCGTGGCGGCTAGGGGCTGACCGCGAGAATACGGTCGACATTGTCGACCAGTTCACGCAAGTGAAACGGCTTCGACAGCACCTTGGTCTCGCCCATTTCCTCGCGCGCGTTCATGGCAACCGCAGCAAACCCGGTGATGAACAGTACCTTGAGGTCGGCGTTCACCCGGTTGGCCTGGTGCGACAGCTCGATACCATCCATGCCCGGCATGACGATGTCGGCGATCAGCAATTCGAACGGGCGTTCGTGCACCTCGTGCAACGCCGCCAAACCGTCGGGCACGGCGACCACGGTATGGCCATTGCGCTCGAGCGCACGGGCCAGGAATTCACGCATGGAGGTGTCGTCTTCGGCCAGGAGAATACGCGCCATGGGCTGGCGAACCTCTTGTCAAATTATTAACGATGGCGGCCTCGCCGCGCGCCACCGCGATCCATCCTTACGCTAAACGGCAACTCTTGCAAAACTATGAACCAAATTACAATGGCTTTGCACGCATACAATATTACCGAATTGTTAACTCATTCGCCGGCATAGCTGTCCATGCGGGTTTGCGGCGCAACCGGGGATGACAGAGCGCGCGGATTTGGTTAATCAGTAGGTCATGGATCAAGAAGCCCGAAACGACGCGGATCACGCGATCGAAATTCTGGCGCCGGCACAACAAACGGCGCCGGTCGTTTTTTCGTCGCCCCATAGCGGCCGCGAATATCCCGACGATTTCCTCGCCGCGGCGCGCCTCGACGGGCAAGCGATCCGGCGCTCGGAGGACAGTTTCGTCGATGAAATCTTCGGCCGCGCGCCCCATTACGGCGCCCCGTTGCTAAGGGCGCTATTTCCGCGCGCCTTCGTCGATCCCAATCGCGAACCCTACGAACTCGATCCGGCCATGTTCGATGGCCCGCTGCCGGGGTTCGTCAACAAGCGCTCGCCGCGGGTCGCGGCCGGTCTGGGCACGATCGCCCGAGTGGTCGCCAACGGCGCGGAAATCTACAGCAAAAAGCTCGATTTCACCGAGGCGCGCGCGCGTATCGACCGCTGCTACCACCCCTATCACGCGGCCCTGGAAGACCTTATCGGCACCACTCGTGACCGCTTCAACCACTGCATCTTGATCGATTGCCATTCCATGCCGTCGGTCGGCGGGCCGATGGAAAACGATGCCGGACGCCGTCGCCAAGTGGATTTCGTGCTCGGCGACGCCCACGGCCGCAGCTGTTCGCGCGCGCTCACCGTGATGGTCGAGGATACGCTGCGCGAGTTGGGCTACACCGTGGTGCGCAATGCGCCCTATTCGGGTGGCTTCATCACCCGCAACTACGGGCGACCGGGGAAGGGCGTGCACGCCCTGCAGATCGAGATCAACCGCGGGCTTTACATGCACGAACCCACCTACAGCCGGTCGCGTGACATGGCCGGCGTGATCGAGCATATGTCCCGGCTAACCGAGCGTCTGGTCGGCCTCGAGCCGCAGGCGCTCGCCGCCTAGTCTGAAACTCACTGGCCCGACCGCCGTGTCCGGCGACAGCGTTATCATTCGCGATGCGACCGCAGACGACCTGGCGGCGATCCAGGCGATTTATGCCCACCACGTGGGCCATGGGCTCGCCTCGTTCGAGGAAGTGCCGCCCGACGTCGCCGAGATTGCACGCCGCCACGGGGCAGCACATAGCAACGGGCTGCCGTACCTGGTGGCCGACAAAGGCGGGGCCATCCTCGGCTTCGCCTATGCCAGCCCGTTCCGCAGCCGCTCGGCCTATCGTTACACAGTCGAAGATTCGGTCTATGTCGGCCCCGACGCGCTTGGCGCCGGCATCGGCTCTGCATTGCTGGCGGCGTTGATCGAGCGTTGTGCCGAGCGCGGGTTCCGGCAAATGGTCGCCGTGATCGGCGATAGCGCCAACGAGGCCTCGATCGGCCTGCACGCCAAGCACGGTTTCGTGCGGGTCGGCCTGTTTCCTTCGGTCGGCTTCAAGTTCGGCCGCTGGGTCGATACCGTGCGCATGCAACGGCCGCTCGGCGACGGTGACACCACCCCACCCGAATAGGCTGATCGTCAGTCGGTGCCCGCCTCGCG
This sequence comes from Alphaproteobacteria bacterium, assembly GCA_041633145.1. Lineage (GTDB taxonomy): Bacteria > Pseudomonadota > Alphaproteobacteria > UBA6615 > UBA6615 > JBFKGW01. The sequence goes on along the minus strand of JBFKGW010000124.1, from coordinate 1,074 downwards.
CAACGGCAGCGCCGTGGTGTATTTGATTTCGCGCAGCATAAAGCGGGAATTGACCGAGGCGATGCACGACAGCGCCAGTAAGTCGTGGTTGAGAAAGCCCTCATACTCCTCGATGTCGCGCACGGCGATCTTCAACTGGTAGTCGCGGTCGCCGCTTACCGCGTGCGCTTCGAGGATCTCCGGACGGCGGGCGACGAAGGCATCGAACTCGGCCACCGTTTGCTCCGTGTGGCGCACTAACGACACGCTGGCAAACACCACCACACCGATACCGGCGGCCTTGCGGTCGAGTAGAGTCACCCGCTTTTGGATAACGCCAGCCTCTTCCAGCTTGCGAATCCGCCGCCAGCACGGCGTCACCGACAGGCCGACCGCTTCGGCGACGGCGGCGACGGGCAGAGCAGCATCCTGCTGCAACACGTCCAATATTTTTACATCCGTCCCATCCATAGTATTTTTTTATACTTTTTGAACATTTTTGGGAAATAATTTCTTTTTCAGAGCCGAAATATAGAAAGTACGCAAACAATTTCTTTCGTGGTTTCCGTATATTGCAATCGAGGGAAACTCATGAGCACGCAAGAACAAAGCCACGACCCCTATTACGACGATCACGTGATCGAACAGGACTGGGACACCTACAGCGCCCAAGACCATGCGACCTGGCGCACGCTGTTCGAGCGCCAATCGCGGTTGCTGATCGGTCGCGCCTGCGACGAATACCTCGCCGGGCTCGACCAGCTGGGCGTTTGCGCCGACGGCATTCCCGACTTTCGCCGGTTGAACGACGTGCTTGGGCGCACCACCGGCTGGCAGATCGTCGCCGTCCCGGGCTTGATTTCCGAAGCGGCGTTTTTCGGCCACATGGCTGAGCGCCGGTTCGTCGCCACCCGCTGGATTCGCACGCCCGAGCAGATGGATTATCTGCAGGAGCCGGATGTTTTTCACGACGTGTACGGCCACGTGCCGCTGCTGACCAATCCTGCCTTCGCCGATTATCTGCAAGCCTACGGCCGGGGCGGGCTGAAAGCCCTGCGTCTCGGCGCGCTCGACATGCTGGCGCGGCTCTACTGG
>JBFKGW010000123.1:0-7149 GCA_041633145.1 Alphaproteobacteria bacterium | reverse complement strand
GGTGGTGTTCTGAAACACCAGGAAGACCGCTGCCACCAGCACCAATAGCGCCAGCGCCTTACCGCCGTCGACCAACACGCGGAACTTCGCCGACAGGCCGATGGTGCTGAAGAAAACCAGCAACAGAAGATCGCGGATCGCCAGATCGAATTGTATTTCGACATCCGCGACGACGAAGATAACCGCAACGATAATACTGCAGATCAACCCGCCGGTGACCGCCGGCGGGATATAGAATTCACTCAAAAAACGGATCTTGCGGTTGAGATAAAAACCCAAATAGAGCACCAGGATGCTCAGCGCCAACACGTGCATCCGCTCCATTTCGAACTGGGTGAGCGCTTCCATCGGCCGCCTCGACTGTTGATCCGCCGGCGACTATAGAGACCGCCGGATTTCCCCGCAACGAAGCCGCCGCGCAGCGGCCTTGCTAAGCGGTCGTAACAGAAACCCGCAAGTTACAGCCTCAACCCCGCAGTTGTTTCGCCGCCGAGGCGTAGCCGCCGCCGGCGCCGTCGACGAAGTGCATGTGTGCCGAGTTCATCACCGACGGGACGACGCAGGTCATCAGCGCGGAATCCTGCATGTGCATGCCGTAGCGAATGACCCCTGCATCTGCTGCGTCGTCGAGCAATGTGCGCAGTTTCTCCACCACGTCCGGCGCGCAATCGACGGTCGCCAACAGCCCGTCATCGAACTTTCGAAAGTCCGTGTTTTCAGTGATCTCGCGCCGGTAACGGTTGGGGTCGAAGTCGCCGATGCGCTTACCCAGCTTGAAGATCAGCCAGATGAGCGTGGAAATCGCGGGCACGCGCAGGCGGCGCCACCACAGCGATCTGCTTTGCTGTGCTACGCGCGACTGCAGTGCCAGCGAGGCGGACGGCCAGCGCACGTCGGGTCCTTCCGGAGCCACCGGGTTCAGGCTTTCGGTATCTTCGAGAATGGCGATTGTCTGGGAGATGATATGCGCAAAGTGTGTTGGCGAGGCGACCCGCCCCGGTTTCACGATCAACGACAGAATCTTTCCTTGCTTGGGCAAAACCGGGCCCCACTGGCAGGATAGGCCAGTTAGATCCGGCTCGTCGTCAATGTTGGCTGGCGCCAGGCCGATGACGCCGCGCTTCAGTTGCGCGTCCGCCCACTCCAGCCCGCCGCCAGTAAACATGGCGTAGCGTACGTGAGCAGAGGCCTGCCAGAAGACAGCGCGGACATCGAAACCGGCGGCGCGCGCTGCGGCCACCGTGGTCATGCCGACGCGCAAGTCGAGATCAAGGTCGCGTTGCGCCCACATGGCGACGCGGGAAAGCGCATCGGCCGCCCGCTCCGCCTGATCCGGCGGCACGACAAAGCGGGCGCCGTCGCCGCCGAAGACGAACAGCGGCAGGTCACCGCCAAACTCGTTCGCCACCGCGCTGATCGTGTCGGCGCCGGCCAAATTCACTGCCTTGTAGCGGCCGGCCTCGATCGCGCCGGTGGAATTCACCACATCGGACACACCGATGTGCCAGTCGTCGGGCAACGAGACGTACTGCGCCGGGTCAGCCACCTGTGCGAATTCTGCCAGGACATGCACCGTTGCGAGCCACGCGTCGTCGCTGCCGCCGGTCTCGTTCGCGCCATACCGGATGCTTTTCGCTGCACCTTCTGGTTCCTGCGCGGCGTCAAAATTGGCCATGGGGTATTTATCCGCGATCACGGTCACAATTATATCCTCAATAAGGGGGTTGCTCCGGCCCCGTTTGCAAGCATTCGTAAGGTGTACGTTGTCAGACGGCGGGCGGATTAGTCGGGCGGCAACGATCGGCACATGCACCGAAATCAGATTGATAGTCGTGCATGCGTTGTGAGACCGATAGGCGGCTGAACGGCCGCGTGTACGGCAGCGCGCCGCGACATGCTATTTTACCTCTCCTGTATCCGCTATGGTGGCTTGGCCTTCGGCTTCAGAAATTCAGCCATTTGGCGCGATTGAGCCGTCTTTGCGCTTGTAATACAGTCATTTTTTTGTCTTGTTTGAAAAATTGGGGGCAGGGACGGCGATTGTGCATTTCTCCGCGTTACATTTCTTGCGCTTTTGCGGCCGCCGGTGCCCACGCAATCAGTCATTCGTCTGACTTGGCCGGCGTTGACGGGAGCTTGTGAGGTTCGGTGTCGCGGGTCACACTCAATACAACAGCCAACGGTACCGTGATCGCGATCACGGTTTCCGATGCGTGGCGGATTCGCGAAGGGCTGGAGTCGACCCGCGAGTTCGAAACGTTGTTGCAGACGAGCCAGCGTGCCGAATCGGTTCAAATCGCCGAACGGGGGCTTGGCGAATGGGACTCGAGCCTGATCGCATTCATTATCGGCGTCATTGAAAATTGTGAGGCGCAGCAAATCCCGGTCGATGTGTCCGCGCTGCCGGAAGGAGTGCGCAGTCTGATCGAAATCGCGCGGGCCGTCCCCGAACGAAGTGGCGCAGCGCGAACGGTAACAAAAACGCCCGTCGTCGAAGCTCTCGGCAAGGATGTACTGGGCGCCTACGCGGCCACCGGCGAGATGGTCACCTTCATCGGCGAGGCGTTAATTGCCGTCGGCAATTGGATCAGAGGGCGTGCGCAGTATCGGCGCTCCGACATGTTTTTAACCTTCCAGGAATCCGGCGCGGCCGCCCTGGGCATCGTCACGCTGATATCGTTATTGATCGGGCTGATTATCGCCTTCGTCGGCGCGGTCTCGCTGCAACAGTTCGGCGCCGAGATATTTGTCGCCGATCTGGTCGGCCTCGCGGTCACGCGCGAACTTGCTCCGGTCATGACGGCGATCGTTATGGCGGGGCGAACCGGCGCGGCATTCGCCGCGCAACTTGGCACGATGCGCGTGAACGAGGAGATCGACGCCCTGTCCACCCTCGGCATCAACCCGATGGAATTCCTGGTGTTGCCGCGCATGGTCGCGCTGGCCGCGATGATGCCGTTGTTGGTGATCTACGCCACGTTGGTTGGCTTGTTCGGCGGATGGCTGGTTGGCGTCGGTATGCTTGATCTCACGAGCACGGCCTATATCAGCCAGAGCCAGAGCGCCGTCGGCCTCACCGATCTGTCGCTTGGCCTGATCAAAGGCGTTGTCTTCGGTTTTCTGGTCGCCATCGCCGGGTGCCTGCGGGGCATGCAGAGCGGCAGCAGTTCCGCAGCCGTCGGCCTCGCCGCTACCTCAGCCGTGGTCACCGGTATCGTCGCCATCATCGTGACCGACGCGGTTTTTGCCGTGGTCACCAACGTCATAGGAATATGATACCGATGCAGACCAGCGAACCGCGGATACGGATTGATGATTTGACCATGGCGTTCGGCTCGTTCGTCGTGCAGCGAGACCTCACGTTCGACATCGAGCCCGGACAGATTTTCATCATCATGGGCGATAGCGGCTGCGGCAAGAGCACGCTGTTGCGCCACATGATCGGTCTCATTCACCCGGCCAACGGCGACATTTTTTACGATGGCGAAAGTTTCTGGACCGGCGATGAGGATCATCGGTTGGAGATGAGCCGCCGCTTCGGCGTGACGTTTCAAGGCGGCGCCTTGTGGAGTTCGATGACGCTGGCGGAAAATGTCGCGTTGCCGCTGCAGGAATATACCGATCTGACCCAGCCGGAAATCGACGAAATCGTTGCGCTAAAACTCGCGCTGGTGGGCCTGAAGGGCTTCGAAGAGTATCTGCCCTCGGAGATCAGCGGCGGCATGAATAAGCGCGCCGGGCTGGCCCGTGCGATGGCGCTCGATGCCGACATTTTATTCTTCGACGAACCCTCTGCGGGCTTAGACCCTTTGAGTTCGCGGTTGCTCGACGACTTGATATTGAGCTTACGCGACAGCCTGAATACGACGGTTATTGTCGTGACCCATGAGCTCGCGAGCATTTTCGCGATTGCCGATAATGCGGTATTCCTGGATGCAGCGCGGAAAACCATGGTCGCCCTGGGTGATCCGAAGGAGCTGATCGATAACTGCGATGACGAAAAGGTGCGTACGTTCTTGAGGCGCGGTCAATTGGACACAGCTGCGGTCGCCTAATCCGGCCACACGCAAAGCCGCATTGGAAAAACTAAACAGGGGAATCGAGGCGCCCAATTGAGTAAGAAAGCAAACCCCAAAGTGATCGGCGGTTTCGTTGTCGGAGCCATCGCCATCCTGGTGGTCGGTCTCCTGACCTTCGGCAGTGGCAAGGTCTTCGAGACGACAAATCCCGCCGTGATGTTTTTCGACGAATCCGTGGCCGGACTCAGGGCCGGTGCGCCGCTCACCTTTAAGGGGGTCACGGTTGGATCGGTGACCGAGGTCTCGATCCGATACAACGCCGACACGCTTGAGGTCAGCATCCCGGTGTTCGTCGAACTCGTACCAGCACGATTTGTCAGATTGGGGGCGCCATCAGAGGTGACGGGAAGCCAAGTGGAAGAGTTGATTGAACTTGGCCTGCGCGCGCAACTGGTAGCGCAAAGTTTGGTCACCGGACAGCTCGCGGTCGATTTGGATTTCCACCCTGACACGCCGGTCAATCTGGTCGGTGAAGATTTCGGCGTTCCGGAACTGCCGACCATTCCTTCGGGCTTGGCCAGCCTCAAGGACCGCATCGAAAAACTACCCCTGCAGGAGCTTTTGGAGAGCGCGATCGGTTTGATCGACGATCTCGATGCATTAGTCGAATCGGAAGAGCTCAAATCGTCGCTGGCGTCGCTCTCGGCGGGATTGTCGGATTTCGAGGGAATTATGGAGAGCGTCAATACCGACGCAAAGCCGATATTGTCCAGCGTTCGCGAGGGGACCGAAAACGCCAATCGCTTGACCGATGAAGCGCGGGAAGAGCTGAAAAATCTCGGTGACGAGGTCGACGTTACGCTGGCCGACCTGCGCACGCTGATCAACAATCTAAATACCGAAGTGCAGCCGCTGTCGGAGAGCATCCAGGACGCGGCGGGGTCGATGGAAGGTGCGTTCGATCAGATCCAGGAGACGACGGCCGAAGTCGATGCGGCGATCTCGCGGGATTCGCGTCTGCGCACCGATCTCGAATTGGCGCTGCGGAACTTGGCGCAGGCATCGCGATCGATCCGCGTTTTGACCGACGAGTTGCAGCGAGACCCCAGCGCACTAGTAAGAGGTAGGCAATGACCGGTTTTTTTCAGATCAGTCCAGGCCACAGGGCGAAACGAACCGTGTCTTTTAGAATGCTTTTGCCAGCAGTCGCGCTGCTCGCGCTCGCGGCTTGCGGAGCCAGTAAGCCATCGCAATTTTATGTCTTGGACGCGATGTCGCCGAGCGAAATCTCGCGCGAATCGATCTCGATCGGCCGGGGGCTCGCGATCGGCCTGGAGCCGGTGAATATGCCGGAATACCTCGACCGTCCGGAGATCGTCAGCCGCGGCACCGGCAATCAATTGGAACTGGGCGAGTTCGACCGCTGGGCCGAGCCGCTCGACCGCAATATCGAGCGGGTGGTCGCCCGCAACCTGTCGGTGCTGCTGGACACCGACCGGGTATTCGTGTTGCCGGTGCGCCGGCCGCTCGATCTGCGCTACCGCGTGGTGATCGATATTCTGCGCTTCAATCTGGTCAAAGAGGGCGAAACGCTGCTCGAGGTGCGCTGGGCCGTGCTCGACGGTGAATCCGAACGGGAGCTGATGATCGCAACCTCGTCCCACGGCAACCCGGTCGCGGTGCAGAACTACGATTCCGTGGTCTCGTCGATGAACGAGAACCTCGCCGAATTGAGCCGCGAAATCGCCACCGCCATTTCGTCGCTGCAATCGGGTTAGCGAGCGTAGGAATTTTAGTTGCAACCTAATTGCCGACCGCGATACCGGCTTCTCGATAGTATCGCAGCGCGCCGGGGTGATACGGCGCGAAGTTCCCCGCCGTTGCCGCTTGTTCGGGCGAATAGGCGGCGGCGAGCTTGTGCCGGGTGATAAAGCGCGCGCGCTGTTCGAAGACGCGGCGGACGATTTGGTAGGCGACGCTGTCGTCTAAGTCACTGCTCGTAACCAGGACGGCCGCGACCTCGAACGTCCTCAGATCTTGCGGCGTGTTGGGATAGGTCCCCGCCTTGATGGTCGTCGGCGCGAAATAGGGCGCGTTCGCGATAATCGATTGCGCGTTGGTGCCGTCGACCGGGAGCAAATACGCACCGCAGTCTTCGATCGATTCCAGGATTGCTGTTTGCGGATTGGCCCCGACATGAAGCACGGCGTCGACTTTGCTTGCGCACAGGGCGTCGCGGTAGATTGTGCTGGAAAATTCAATCGTTTTCTCAAACGACGTTCTGTCAAGCCCGGCCTTCGCGAGGATATCGAAAATGGTCGAGCGCGTGCCCGACGCCGCCTCTCCGACGCTGAGTTTCCTGCCGACCAGATCGGCAAGCTTTTGAATGCCGGAATTGCGGCGCGCCAGAACCGTGAACTGTTCGGGGTGTAGCGCGAACAAATACCTGATGTTCTCGAACGAAACGCGCCGGTCGGCCGGGTTTGAATTTTTAACTTCGCGGTACAGAACATCGGATTGAACGATGCCCAGCTTCAAGCGGCCGTCCTGCACGCGCACCAGGTTGGCGAGCGAGCCGTCGCTCGGCAAAACGCCACAACTGATTGCGAGCCTGGGTTCCGATCGGGTCAAGTGTCCGCACAGCGCATTCGCGGCGGGGTAATAGGCGCCGCGAAAACGGGCCGAGCCGATGTTCAAATTTTCCGCTTGGACACCCTGCGCGCCAGCCGGTTGCGGACTTGTCGCGACGAAACCAAAGACGAGGAGCAGCGGTGCGACGTTTCTCAACAGAACGAAAGGGAACATTGCCATCGGAATTTTTGTGGTTGCCGAACGTCTGGCGTGAATACGAGGGATGGTACCGCCTTCGTCGGCAATAAACCACGCGCGATCACCAGATTTGCCGCCTGGCGGACTCGACGCGGTTTGCTACACCGTCAAGCGATCAGTTTGCTTGAGGGAATTCGGCCTGTGATCCAGTTACTGTGGAGTTGGACCGCGCCCTGGCGTTTCACGATTATTCTGGCGGCAATCGTTACGGTTTTTGTGACAGCGACCTTGGTTGAACAGCAGACCTACTCAATTTTCAGTCCCCTGCGTATCGCCTCCACCCTGGTTGTGCTGAGCACCG
>JBFKGW010000122.1:0-7162 GCA_041633145.1 Alphaproteobacteria bacterium | reverse complement strand
CAGCTGCTCGGCCGGCGTTGCGTCGGCGGCAGCGAACCATTCGTAGCCGACGATCAGCACCGCCTGGGCCAGATTGAGCGACTGGTAAGCCGGGTTGAGCGGCACCGAGATCACCGTATCGGCGAGCGCGATGTGCTCGTTGGTGAGGCCCGAGCGCTCGGGCCCGAACAGCAGGCCGAGCGCCTCGCCGGCCGACCACGCAGCGCGCAACTCGGCGGCGGCCTGGCGCGGCGTGGTCACCCGCACGGTCATATCGCGCGGCCGCGCGGTCGTCGCGTAGACCCGGTTGAGGCCTGAGATCGCGTCCTCGACCGATTCGAAAAGCGTTGCGTTTTCAAGCACTTCGGTGGCGCCAGCCGACATCGCCGCGGCCTTCGGGTGGGGCCAGCCCTCGCGCGGGTTGACCAGCGCCAGCTCGGTGAGCCCGCAGTTCAACATGGCGCGCGCCGCCGCGCCGATATTCTCGGCCAGTTGCGGCTCGACGAGGATCACGCGAGGTCCGCCGACAATCGGCGGCTGGGTGCGGTCGGTTCCGGCCATCGGGTTGCTCTCCAAGCCCCGCATATACGCCGCGACGCGCGCAAGCGCAAAGGCGGCGGCCCGCCAACGTTGTCAGGCGGCCGCCTGACACTCATATTATGCAGCACCGCTATTGATCGCGCCCAAGCACATTGCTTCCGGTCAAAGCGGGGAGTTATTCGAATGCCCGACGATAACGAACCTTGGCAAGCAAATACCGGAGGCCGAGGCCCGCGGTTTCCCGTCGGTCTGGTTTTGTGGCTCGGCCTGCTGGTGGCGGTCGGCCTCGGCATTTGGTTCCTCTCTACCTTATTCCCGGGACAACTATCCGCCAGCGAGTATTCCCGTCTTGATATCGTCCGGCTGGTGGCAATCCTGGCGTTCGTATCGAGCGGTTTGATCTACGCCCGCCAGATCAATTTTGGCGAAGTCGCCCGCAACATCTCGATTTGGATCGGTTTGGCGGCGATCCTTCTGGTCGGCTATAGCTTCCGAACCGAGCTCGAAGAGGTTTATTACCGTGTCGGCGGCGAGTTGGTGCCGTCGCGCGCGGTTGCCACCGACGATGATGGACTCGTTATAACGGCCAGCGCAGACGGCCATTTCTACGTCGATGGGAGAGCGAACGGGCAGCGGATCCGTTTCTTGATCGATACCGGCGCCAGCTCCATCGTGTTGAGCCCGCAAGATGCGGCGCGCATCGGCATCGAGCCGGGCGAGCTGCGGTTCATCCAGAGGTTCCAAACCGCGAACGGCGTCGGCTATGGCGCTCCCTATCGGCTCGACAGCCTATCGATCGGCTCCTTGGCGTTTGCCGATACCGCGGTTTCGATCAATCAGGCCGAGATGGGCACATCGCTGCTCGGCATGGCGTTTCTGGAACGTCTCGAGTCGTTCGAATTCCGCGACGGCAAGCTCTATTTGCGGCGGTAAAGGTGTCGCCGGTGGCGTGCGCTGCTGCGCCATTATCCGCCCGACGAAGCCGGCCGCTCATCCCGCGGTTGTATAGTAGGTCACCGCGAATTACCGTGCGGGCTGCTGCGCGGGCCTGTCGCCCGTCCAGAAAAAGTCAGCGCGAGGAGAGCGAAGTGAAACGGTTCATGCTGCTGCATTACGGCTTCGAAAAGCCGACGCCGGAGATCATGGCGGCCTGGAAGGAGTGGTTCGGATCGGTCGCCGATAAGACGGTGGATCAGGGCGGCTTCCACGGCGGCGCGCGGGAAATCTCGCACAGCGGCACCACGGACCTGCCGATGGGGCCGGATTCGATCACCGGCTACTCGATCATCAACGCCGAAAGCCTGGAAGAAGCGGAACAAATCGCCCAGGCCAATCCCTTCATCGCCAGCATCCGGGTCTACGAAATCACCGTCGGCTAGGCCTCAGCGATGGTGTGCCGGCCGGCGGTGACTGCCGGGCGCCGGGCGCGTGCCGCCATGCTCGGGCCGGGCGCGGGCCTGGCCAAGCCGGTGCGCTTGCAAAATGGATACTCGCGTCGGCGCGCGAGTATGACGGTTGATGTGGGGCGCCGGCAGCGCGACCAACGCCGCCAGCCTCGGCGATCGCGATCCGACCTTAACTCATCCCGTTCTAGCGGCGTTGTGCGTCGAGCCACTCTTGCGCCCGGCGTTCGGCTTCGGCGATGGTATCGGCCGACATGTGCAAGGCAGCCAGTTTGCGCAACTGATCGGCGTAGGCGTCGCCCAACCAAGCGGCGATGGTGAACCACATCAGCGCCTGCACCCGGTCCTTCGGCACGCCGATGCCGGATTGGTACATGTAGGCGAGCGAGTGTTGCGCCAAGGTGAGGTTCTGCTCGGCCGCCTTGCGGTACCATTTCGCCGCTTGCGCTTGGTCGCGCGCGACGCCGTGACCGCGTTTGTACATGTTGCCGAGGTCGTGCTGCGCCAGCGCGTGCCCCTTCTCGGCCGCTTTGCGAAACCACTCGGCCGCCTTGGCGTCGTCGCGCGGCAGAATTTTGCCGCGATAATAGCCAAAGCCGAGATTGCGCTCGGCCGGGGCATAGCCCTGCGCGGCGGCGAGGCGAATAAAGTGCAGCGCTTCCGCATAGCGCTCGGCCTTGTAGAGGCCCCTGGCGAGCTGAAATTGCAGGCGCGCCTGGCCGGGCGCGCGGTCGAGCGCGCGCTCGCACGCCGCGATGGCGCGAATAGGGTCGAGCTCTTGGATAAAAACCCCCGCAATTTCGTCGGGGCGATGGGGGTCATAAGGATGCGCCGCCAGCCGGTCGCACTCGGCAATGTCGGTTTCCGCCGACGCCAGCGACGGCGCCGCCAGGAGCGGCACCGATGCGACCAGCGCGAGCAGCGGCTGCCTCATGGCGGTAGTTTAGCAAATATTTTGCGCCGCGCGCTCAAAAACGGCGTGGTCCTTGGCAAACCCACTGTCGAGGTCATTGCCTACAGGACTGAAATTCAAGCCAGGTCCCCCAGAACGTATAAATCGCAGGGCCAAGCTCGATAATGGTGCCGGCCAATCATTAATTCGCGCGGGACACGTTGAGCACAAAATTGAGCGAAGGGGTCAGACGCGGGTAATCTTCATTTTTGTACGGCTTAACAGCGAACGATACGCCTTGCATCCTCGGCCCGTGGGCACTGTCATGATCAAACAATCACTGCAACAGCTCCAAAGACACTTGGTAGTAACACTAGACGTTTGCCATGGTGCGAGGCACGTGATTAAGGACGGAACCAGGTGCAGTCGCCGGCTTGTTGCCGCATCTATCGCGGCAGCGGCGTGCTATTTGGTTCTCCTTGATGACCAGATCGCCAGCGCTAGCGAACCGCCGGTCGTCACGGGCTGGGCGGAAACTGTGCGCATTTACCCTGGAGGCGTGTTAGTAAACGCTAAACTCGACACCGGCGCGAAAACCTCATCGCTGCACGTAGAACGCCCGACTTTTTATGAACGCGACGGCGAGAACTGGGTCCGCTTTGAATTTCGCAACCGTAGGGGGACCGCGACGGTTATCGATCGCCCGATCAACCGAATCGCCAAAATCAAAGAAGCGGGCGGATCACTGCAGGAACGCCCGGTTATCACCATTGGCATCTGCCTGGGAAACATGTTTGAGGCGGCCGAGGTAACGCTGTTCGACCGAACCGGATTTAACTTCGCGCTGTTATTGGGGCGTCGCTTTCTCGAACGTAAGGCTCTGGTCGATTCCTCGCGGAAGTATTTGCTAAAAGCGAACTGCGAGGGGGTGCAGTTTCCGTGAGCAATAGGCACGTCTACATCCTGGCTGGCGTGTTGGCTGGACTTGGCCTTGTCCTAGTCCTCATTCGGATATTCGTTCTCGCGCTGCCGGTTTTTCCGGGCCAGCAGGTCGAAACGTGGCTGGTCGAGGCGCGAGTCGAATTCGAAGGCCGCAACCAGCCGGTTCTTATCGAGCTACATATACCTGCAAACGCTCCGGGGTTTACTGTCGTCGGTGAAAATTTCGTGTCGGAAGAATTCGGTCTGCGCATGCGCACACCTGGTGCTAACCGGCAAGCGGTATTCTCCAAACGGAACGGTTTTGGCCGTCATATTCTTTTTTATCAGGCAACCGTTCGGCGTGCGGATGCGACACCGGCGGGCGCGCCGGCAAAGCAACCCGAAATTCCGCGGCCGGATCTTGAAGGCGCGGCGCTCGCTGCGGCAACGGCGATGGCTGCGAAAATCAGCCAGAGGTCTTCGGATAACGCGTCATTTCAAGCTTTGTTGTGGACCGAGCTGCTCGACGCCGAACGGGGCAGTGAGCAAGAATTGCTCGTCGGGCGGCAGCCATCGCGGGCCCGCATCGCCGAGGCGGTTGTCGCGATCGCGGCTACCGCCGGATTGCACGCACGAACGGTGCACGGATTGGAGCTTTCATCCAGTCGGCGTGACGTCGCGTTCAATCACTGGAGCGAAATATTCGAGGACGGCAAGTGGATTCCCTACAATCCGATTACGGGCCTTAACGAAGCGCCTGCCGACCACTTGATATGGTGGCGCGGCCGCGACAGCTTGGTCCGGCTGACCGGCGGGCACAACTTAGAGACCAGTATCACTGTCAGCCAGGCACTCATTTCGCCGCTGAGTGGCGCGCTGGCGCAGTCGGATGCTTTTGCGGCCCGCCTGATTGAACTCACCGTTTTGGGCTTGCCGATTCAAACCCAAGAGGTGTTTCGCCTTCTGTTCGTATTGCCGCTGGGCATATTGCTGCTCGTGATATTGCGTAATGTGATCGGCATAAAGACCTTTGGCACATTCTTGCCTGTCCTGGTCGCGCTCAGTTTTCGTGAAACAGGTCTCGCCTGGGGATTGGCGTTGTTTGCCGTGGTGTTCGTCTGCGGGCTTTCGATCCGCACCTACATGGATCGGCTCAAGCTGCTGATTGTGCCACGCATGGCGATTGTGGCGACTGTCGTCATCATCACAATGGCGGCTGTTAGCATCATAAGTTTTCGCCTCGGCATTGAGCGCGGGATGTCGGTCTCCCTATTCCCTATCGTCATTTTGACCATGGCTATTGAGCGCATGTCGATCGTGCTCGACGAAAGTGGTACCAAGGAAGCCCTCACTCAAGCCGCCGGAACCGTCCTTGCTGCGGTGCTTGCGTTTGCCGTCATGAATATCGCATTCATGGAGCATTTCCTGTTTGTGTTCCCGGAGAGCCTGCTTGTTCTCATCGCGGGCATGGTTTTATTGGGGCGCTATTCGGGCTATCGCTTGAGCGAACTGATCCGCTTTCGCGTCCTGGCGAGACCCAAGCTGTGATAGCACTTCCGCGACAGCTCAAGGCCAACGGTGTGCTGGGAATCAACCGGCGCAACACGCACTACGTCCTGCCGCATAATCAACGAAAATATTATCCGCTTGCCGATGACAAGGTCCTGACCAAACAGATCGCAGCGCAGGCCGGCGCGGCTGTGCCGGAGCTTTACGGGGTAATCGAAACGCACCGCAACATCCGGACGCTAGCCGACATCGTCGCCAACCGGGAAGAATTTGTCATCAAGCCGGCCCATGGCAGTCAAGGTAAGGGCATCGTCGTCGTCGCCGGGCGTTCTGGGACCGAATACCGGCAGGCCGATGGCGCTGTTGTCAGTGAAGCTGATATGGCGTTCCACATTTCCAACATTTTGAGCGGTGTATTCGCCCTTGGCGGACAGCCGGACAAAGCGATCATCGAATACCGGGTGCAGTTCGATCCGGTATTCGACGATGTCGCCTTTCAGGGTGTGCCCGATGTTCGCATCATCATTTTCTTCGGCGTCCCGGTCATGGCGATGGTGCGGCTGCCCACGCGCGCATCCGGCGGCAAGGCGAACCTGCACAAGGGCGCGATCGGAGCGGGGATCGATATTAGTTCCGGACGCACGCTTTCCGCCGTCAGCGGCAACGCGATCGTCGCTGAGCACCCCGACACCGGCCGTTCTATTTCCGGTCTCGAGATTCCGCATTGGCCCCGGCTGCTCGATATCGCGGCGCGCACCTACGAGATGACGCAGCTCGGATACCAAGGCGTCGACATTGTCCTCGATCGAGAACGGGGTCCGTTGATACTCGAACTCAACGCCCGGCCGGGATTAAACATTCAAATCGCTAATCGCGCCGGCCTGGCGCCCCGGTTGGAGGCGGTATCACGCGACCGCTCGGAAATAGTTACAATCGAAGATCGCGTTGCTTACTGCCAGCAATATTTTAAAAGCACCTTTGCCTAATCGCTGGCGACGCCGCCGCCACCTCATCGCACCGCTCTAAAATTATTTGCGGCGTGCGCTCAAATACGGCACGTTCGCGGCCAGCGACTTACTGCCGCGCAGATCGTAGCTCGGTCACAAGCCCGAGCGGAAGCCCCTCAATAGGCATATATCGCCGGGCCGCCGTCGGTCACCGGCACCGCGGGGCCGCGGCCGTAGAGCTCGGGGTGGCGCTTATCGCCGCCGAACACCTCAGGGTTCATCAGGGTTTCCGGCCGCTCGCCCTTGATCAGCGCGACGATGCCGTGCGCGATGGTGTTCAACATATAGCCGCGGGTGTCCCAGGTGGCGCCGCCGTTGTGCGGCGTGAGGATCACGTTGTCCATCTGGCACAGCGCTTCCGGCACCTCGACTTCCCAGCGCTCCGGCGGCTCGGTGGCGAAGGTTTCGATGCCGGCGCCGGCGATCTTACCCTCCTGCAACGCGGCGATTAGATCGTCCTCGACGACGATCTTGCCCCGCGCGGTGTTGATGAAATACGCCGTCGGCTTCATCAGCTCGAACTGGCGGGCGCCGATCATGTCCATGGTCTGTTCGGTCAGCGGACAGGCGACGACGACGAAGTCGGCCTGGCGGAACACGTCGTCCATGTCGGCGAGCCATTCGACGCCGAGCTCGGCCTCCTTGTCGGCGGGCAGCCGGGTGCGCTTGTTGTAGACCACGTTCATGGCGAGCGCCTTGAACACCGGCGCCATGTACTCGCCCATGCTGCCCAGCCCGATCATGCCGACCGTCTTGCCCGGACAGCCGTCGCCCATCAACGCGATCGTCTGGGTCTGCTTGAACTTGCCGGCGTGGGTGTAGCGGTCGGCCTCGATGACCCGGTAGGCCAGGTTGAGGACCAGCGCCACCGTCAGATCGGCGGGGTTCTTGTTGGGGCCGCCGCCGGGAAT
>JBFKGW010000121.1:0-7181 GCA_041633145.1 Alphaproteobacteria bacterium | reverse complement strand
GGCGACGGCGGCGGCGTCGATCACCGTGACCACGCCGTCGACCGTGGTCCGCGCCTTGACCTCGGGCCAGGCGAACGCCTTGATCAGCGGTTTGGGCAGCGCCAGGCCCGAGGTTTCGATGACGATGTGGTCAGGCGGCTCCGGCCGGTCGAGTAGGGCGGTGATGGTCGGCACGAAATCGTCGGCGACGGTGCAGCACAGACAGCCGTTCGACAGTTCGATCACGTCGTCGTCGTCGCAGCCCGCGATGCCGCAGCCGTTGATAATCTCGCGATCGATGCCGAGATCGCCGAACTCATTGATCACCAGGGCCAGGCGCTGGCCGTTGGCGTGCTCGAGCAGGTGGCGGATCAGGCTGGTCTTGCCGGCGCCGAGAAAGCCGGTGATGACGGTGGCGGGAATTTTCCGCATACGAATATATCCTTACTGATCGGGCTGTTTCAGGGTGATCGGCAGGCCAGCAGCGACGAAGTCGACCCGGTTGGCGCGCTCTGCGATTTGCTGATTGAGCCGGCCGGCATGGTCGCGGAAGGCTCGGCCCAGCGCATTGTCGGGTACGATGCCAAGACCAACTTCGTTGGCGACGCAAACGATCGGCCCCGGCGCGCGGGCGAGGCTGTCGAGTAGGTCGGCGGTTTCGGCGGCGGGATCGCGCTCGGCCAGCAAAATGTTGCTCAGCCATAGCGTCAGACAGTCGACCAGCACCGGCTGGCGACTGCCGCCGTGTGCCGCAAGGGTTTCGCCGAGCGCCAGCGGCGCGTCTTCGTTGACCCAGCGGTTACCCCGGCGCGCCCGATGTTCGGCGATCCGCTCGGCCATTTCGCCGTCGCCGGCTTCGGCGGTGGCGATATAAATCGGCAGACACCCCATGGATTCGGCGTGGCCGAGCACTAGCGCTTCGGCGTGGTGGCTCTTGCCGGAACGGGCACCGCCGAGCACCAGCGTCAGCGCCGGCAGAAGGCCCGTCTGTGCGGGCTGTCGCGAGCTATAATCCATCAACCGCCCTACCTCCACCCGAGGTGCCGGTGTTCATCGGTCGCGCTAAAGAGGTCTCCTGGCTCCGGGTTCCCGGTCGGTTGCGCCCTTCCCGGCAGCTATCGCCGCCAGTGGTGATGCGCCCGACCTCGCCGTTACAGTTGCGGGGGCAGCGCCGGCCTTGGCGATTTTCCTAGTCAAGCAATCGCCGCACCGGACTTCCCTGTTCTAGCGCTGGAGCAACGCTAGCATGGCGGTGTGATCGGGCGCCAGCACGGTTTCCGAGGTGGCGAGCTGATTGACGTGGAAAAGTGCCCAGGCGCCCTCGGGATGGCTCTCGGTGGGGCCGAAATGATCGAGCCGGGTCACCGAACAATTGTCGATCTGGCAGGCCAACGCGACTTCCGGGTCGAGGCGCAGCGCGTGGCCGATGGCGGCGCGGATGGCACCGCCATGCCCCACCGCGATAATATCGCCACCGGCGTGCTCGGCGGTCAGCCGCTCGATCACGCCGGCGACCCGTTCCATGAGGTCGACGAAGCTTTCGCCGCCGGGAGCCCGGGTGTGTGCCGGCGCCAGCCAAAACAGATGCTTGGGGTCGAGCTCGGCGTAGACGTCTTCGCGCTTGCGCCCCTGCCATTCGCCAAAGTTTTGTTCGGCAAGGTCCACTTCGACGATCGGTTCGGGCAGGTTCAAACCGGCGGCGCGGATGGCGTCGGCGGTCTGGTGGGTGCGCTGCAAGTGACTGGTCACCAAAGCGCTCGTCGTCGGCAAAAAGCGCGCCAGGGCAGCATAAGTCGGCGGGTCTTCGACGTTGGCCGGCGGATCGGTATTGCCGTAAATGCGACCCTCGGTCGCGGTAACTGGTGCGTGGCGGACCCACCACCAACGGGTACGTGTGCTCATGCGGTATTTCCCATGATGACGGCGCTGGCAACGATCAATACGGCGGCTTCTGCTGCCTGCTGTGCGCCGCCTAAGACGTCGCCGGTATAACCGTCGATTTGCCGTAGCGCCAGCCAGCCGACGACAAAAGCGCCAGCGCCGCCGGCCACCAAGATGATCAGCAGGCCGCCGCCCGCCGGCGTGATCAGCACCAACGCCGACAACAGCGTGCCCAGGGCGAGCCCCTTCCAGCTGTCGCCCTCGGTGGGCGTGCCGGCCAACGCGCCCAGCCCGTCGTCGCGCGCCGGCGGCAGCCACCGCATGGTGGGCGCGAACATTGACCGGCTCCAGGCAGCCGCGGCGATCAACGCGGCGGCGGCAGCGCCGATATCGACCGCGGCGATGGTCGCCAGTGCGGCGATCTTGGCGACCACGATCACTGCCAAGGTCAGCACGCCATAGGCACCAATCTGGCTGTCGCGCATGATCGCCAATTTTTGGTCGCGTGTGCCGCCGCCGCCGAAGCCATCGGCGAGGTCGGCCAAGCCGTCTTCGTGCAGCGCGCCGGTCACCCAGACGACGACGCCAATCGCCAATGTCGCAGCAACCGGCGCGGGGATACCAACCGACGCTAATAGAGCCAGCGCGATCGCACCGATGCCGCCGATCGCGAAGCCGACCAGGGGGAACAGCCACATCGCGCGCGAGAGGTCGGCCGGCGCCGCCTCGGTGTCGTCAGACTGCTCGAGCGGGAAACGGGTCAGAAACGAGCCGGCGAGACGAAACTGCGCCAAGATGTCCGACGGACCCGATGGCTGCTTAGACGACTCGGTATTTGCGTTCATGGCCTTGTTATAGGACAACTGCCTCGCTTTCGGAACGGGCAACACCCGACCCTGGATGTGAGTTCGAAGATGACCGACGCCTCCGACCAAGCCGCTGCCCCTGTCGGGCCCGAGCTGGCGAACTTCGATGAAATTCGCCGGCTGCTGCGCGATCTGCCGGGACCAGACCTTGCTGCAGGTGCCGCAGCAGTAGCCCGCGACGCCCAGCTGACCAAACCGGCCGGCGCATTGGGCCGGCTGGAAGAAATCGCTCGCTGGGTGTGCCTGTGGCAGGGCCGCCACCCGCCGCGGGTCGACCATGCGCGGATTTGCGTCTTCGCTGGCAATCACGGTGTCGCCGCGCGCGGCGTCTCGGCCTATCCGTCGGCGGTGACCGCGCAGATGGTGCAAAACTTCATCGCCGGCGGCGGCGCGGTCAACCAACTGGCCGCGCTGGCCGACGCCGATTTGCGGGTCTACGAGATGGCGTTGGAACAGCCGACCGCAGACTTCACGCAAGGCCCGGCAATGAGCGAAGCCGAATGCGCCCGCGCCATCACCTACGGCATGATGGCGGTCGAAGACGGCATCGAGTTATTGGCGGTGGGCGAAATGGGCATCGCCAACACGACCGCGGCGGCGGCGATCTGTCATGCCTTGCAAGGTGGCGATCCGGCCGACTGGACCGGGCCCGGCACCGGCGTCGAGGGTGTGACGCTCGACTCCAAAGTCGCCGCAGTGCGCGACGGCGTGGTCGCCAACCGGGCGGCGATGACCGACCCCTTTCACGTATTGCGCTGCCTCGGCGGCCAGGAGATCGCCGCCATCGCAGGTGCGGTGATCGCCGCGCGGGTGGCGCGCCTGCCGGTTTTGCTCGACGGCTATACCTGTACAGCGGCAGCCGCGGTGTTGCACGCGGTCGATCCGGGGCTGCTCGACCATTGCCTGCTTGCCCATTTGTCGGCCGAGCCTGCCCACCGCGATCTCGCCCAGCGGCTCGGCAAACGGCCCCTACTCGACCTCAACATGCGTTTGGGCGAAGCATCGGGCGCGGCGCTGGCGATCAACATCGTGCGTGCCGCGGTGGCCTGCCACACCGGGATGGCGACCTTCGAGGAAGCCGCAGTCAGCGGGCGTTCGACCCCGGAAACTCGACATTGACCCGCCACCAACCCACATTACTGGCCTCGATCATCGGATCGCCGCACCGGACGACATGAACGAGGCCGAAACCACCAACTCCCTACCCGCGACGGCGTCGCCGCCTGCTGCCGTGCTCTTGCCCGATCCTCTCGGCCGAGTGCGGTTGCGCACCCTGACGCGGATCCGTTGGGCCGCCATCGCCGGCCAATTGGCAGCCCTGTTCATCGTCCGCTTCGGTCTGAACTGGCCGTTACCGATGGACGCGGCCCTGGCGGTGGTCGGCCTGTCGGTCGTGCTCAACCTGGTGATGACGTTCCGCCGGCCGGAGCAGGGCCGGCTAAAGGAGTGGGAAGCGGCGGCCTATCTGGCGTTCGATATCCTGCAATTGGCGCTCTTGCTCTATCTGACCGGCGGCCTGACCAATCCGTTCGCGCTGTTATTCTTAGGCCCCGTCACGGTATCGGCGACGGTGCTGACCCGGCGCGCCACTGCGGTATTGTGCGGTCTAGTCGTGATCTGCGCGACCGCCCTGGTGTTCGGCCACTTGCCCTTGCCCTGGTCGAACATCGGCCTGGAACTGCCCGGATTGTACGTCTGGGGTTTGTGGACGGCGGTGGTGATCGGAACGCTGTTTCTGGCCGCCTATGCCGGCAGTTTGGCCGCAGAAAGCCGCCGCATGTCGAATGCCCTCTCGGCGACGCAGCTGGCGCTCGCCCGCGAGCAACAACTGTCGGCGGTCGGCGGCTTGGCCGCCGCGGCGGCACACGAATTGGGCAGCCCGCTGTCGACCATCCTGGTCACCGCGACAGAACTCAGTCGGGAGTTGCCGACCGACAGTCCCTACGCCGACGACGTCAATCTTTTGCGGGCGGAAGCCGACCGCTGCCGGCAGATCCTCGCAGAGCTGGCCCACCAACCGGCCACCGACGACAGCGGCGACCCGTTCGCCCAAACCCTATTGTCGGCTTCCGTTCGCGCTACCGCCGACCGGCAACGGGAGAGCGACATCGCACTCAACATCGAGGCCGCGGGCGACGATGACAGTGCCGAGCCGGTGGTGGCCAATAGCCCGGAGTTCAATCACGGTTTGGGCAACATTATTCAAAATGCAGTGCAGTTCGCCCGCACGCGCGTCGATGTCCAGATCGCCTGGAACCGCCAGTCGATCACCGTGACGGTGCGCGACGATGGGCTCGGTTTTGCGCCGGCGGTGCTCGACCGGGTCGGCGAGCCCTATATTTCGAGCCGCGGCGAAGGCCATTTGGGGCTCGGGATCTTCATCGCGCAATCGCTCTTGGAACGCACGGGAGGCCGGATTTCCTTTCGCAACCTGCGCGGCGGCGGCGGGCGGGTTACCGGCGGCGAGGTGGTGATCACATGGCCGCGCGCAAGTCTTGATGTTAAGGTGCCAGCGGGGTAATCGGATCAGCATGGCGCAGGAAATCGAACGTTCCGCACACGGCATGGCGTCTCCATCGGGCGATATGTCGCTATTGATCGTCGACGACGAACAGAACCTCCGCAACCAGTTGGCCAAGGCGATGGAGCGCCGCGGTTTCACGGTCGCGGCGGCCGAAAGCGTTGCCGAAGGAAAACACCTCGCAACTGCCAACCGCCCGAAATACGCGGTCGTCGATCTCCGCCTCGGCGACGGCAGCGGGCTCGGAGTGGTCGAGGTGTTGCGCCAGGCGCGCAGCGACGTTCGCGTCATCGTTTTGACCGGCTACGGCAATATCGCCACCGCGGTCGCCGCGGTTAAGGCGGGCGCCGTCGATTACCTGCCCAAGCCGGCGGATGCCGACCAAGTGGCGGCCGCGCTGTTGAGCGACGAGCAGGCCTTGCCGCCGCCGCCGGAGCGGCCGATGTCGGCGGATCGGGTGCGCTGGGAACACATCCAACGCGTCTACGAGCAGTGCAACCGCAATGTGTCGGAAACCGCGCGCCGACTGAATATGCACCGGCGCACGTTGCAGCGTATTCTGGCGAAACACGCGCCGCGCGAATAACGCGGCGGCAACAGACCGCGTCGCCAAACCATGCCCGGCTGGCTTTCCAGGTTGCGCAGACAACGCCCGCGCGGTGACCGCGCGCTTTTCGCATCGTCGGTGCCGGCGGGCACCGTCGTCTATGCGATCGGCGACATCCACGGCCGGTTGGATTTGCTGCATCAGATGGAAGAGAAAATTCAGCGCGATGCTGCTACCGTCGACGCTGATCGCCGGGTGATGGTCTATCTCGGCGACTATATCGACCGCGGCGACGACTCCTATGGTGTTATCGAGCACCTGTTACAGCCGCCGCCGAACCCCTTCGATCGGTTTTGTCTCATCGGCAATCACGAATCGTACCTGCTGCGCTATTTCGATGACAGCTCGGTCGCCGCCGCCTGGATGGCCAACGGCGGGCGCGAGACCCTGACGAGTTATGGCATATCGCCGCCCGATGAATTCGCCGCCGACGGTTGGCCGGAACGCGTTCAAGCCGAATTACGGACCCGTCTGCCACGCGCGCACGCGGAGTTCCTGCGCGCGCTCGAATTGAGCCACCGCGAAGGCGATTATCTTTTCGTGCATGCTGGCGTGCGGCCCGGTGTTGCGTTGGACCAGCAGGACCCCGACGATCTAATCTGGATTCGCAAAGAGTTCTTATCGGATCAACGCGACTTTGGCGCGGTTGTGGTGCACGGCCACTCAATTCGGCCGGAGCCGGAAAATTTGCCCAACCGCATCGGCATCGACACCGGAGCGTACCGCACGGGACGTCTGACCTGCGCGGTTCTTTGGCAAAGCGAACGGCGATTCCTGACGACGTAGCGAGCCCGCTGCGGTTCAACTTTTGCCCGACTGGGCGCGATGCCACGCCCATGCCGTGGCGACGATGGTATCGAGATCGGACATCTGCGCCCGCCAGCCCAATTGGTCGCGCATACGCTCGACGGCGGCCACCAGCTCGGGCGGATCGCCGGCCCGCCGCGGCGCATCGCGTGCCGGGATGTCGCGTCCGGTAATCCGGCGGCAGGTCTCGACGACTTGGCGCACCGAATAGCCGGCCCCGGTGCCTAGATTGGCGATCAACGGGTCGGGTGCCGCCGCCAGATGGTCGAGCGCGGCAACATGGGCCTGCGCCAGATCGGTGACATGGACGTAGTCGCGGACCGCGGTGCCGTCGGGCGTCGGGTAGTCGGTGCCGTAGATGTCGATGTGCGGGCGCTGGCCGAGCGCGGCGAACAGGATCAGCGGAATGAGATGGCTCTCCGGATTGTGCCGCTCGCCCAGATCGCCGCCGGGATCGGCGCCGGCGGCGTTGAAATAGCGCAAGGCGGCGTAGCGCACGCCGTAGGCGGCGGCGAAGTAG
>JBFKGW010000120.1:0-7195 GCA_041633145.1 Alphaproteobacteria bacterium | reverse complement strand
GGCATCGACGATCTCGGCGAGCTTGTGCAGCTTGTCGCCGACCTGTTTGTGACGGAGCCGGCGTGGAAGTACCGGCGCGACGGTCGCATAGGCCGTGTCCCAGTGACGGGGCGCCACACCGACCATGCAGCGCCGCGCCAGGCGGCGCAACAGCAGCGGCGCCAGGTCGATGCCGTATTTGAGATTGTTGGCCCACGCATATCGATTGTAACCGCCGAAGGTCTCATCACCGCCGTCGCCCGACAAACTTACCGTAACCTGTTGCCGGGCAAGTTGCGAAACAAGGTAGGTTGGAATTTGCGACGAGTCGGCAAACGGCTCATCGTAAATCTGCGGCAGCTTCGGGATGACGGCCTGAGCATCGGCTGGTGTGATATAGAGCTCGGTGTGGTCGGTGCCGAGATGATCGGCCACTGCGGCGGCCGCGACGGCCTCGTTGTAATCGGTTTCGGTAAAGCCGATCGAGAAGGTTTTTACGGACTGGTTGCTCTGGGCTTGCATCAGGGCGACGACCGTCGATGAATCGATGCCGCCGGACAGGAAGGCCCCAAGAGGCACATCTGACATTGTGCAGGCACCGACGGCGTCGCGCAGAATGTGGTCCAGCGCTTCGACAGCTGCGTGATCGGGCATATCCAACGGGTCGGCCAATCCGGCTTTCGCCGCCGCCGTCGCCGACCAGTAGGGCCGCGGGCTAGGCAAGGTTCGCGCGTCGACCTGATCGGATCCGACCGTCAAAACTGTGCCAGGAAGCAGTTTCCAGCAATCACGATAAATCGCATGGGGCGCCGGAATCGCGCTGTGGCGCAGCAGCAAGGTCAGCGCATCGGTGTTTAGCGTGGCTTCGAAGCCGGGGAACTGGCGCAGCGCCTTCAACTCGGAACCGAATACCAGCGCTCGGCCCGCCCATGCGTAGTAGAGCGGCTTTTGGCCAAGCCGGTCGCGTGCGAGGTGGAGTGTACGCGTGTCGCGGTCCCACAACGCAAACGCAAACATGCCATTGGCCCGTTCGAGAGCCGGCAGCAAACCCCAATGGGAGATCGCCGCGAGCAGGGCTTCGGTGTCAGAGGATCCGCGGAACTTTGTGCCCGCGTTCTCCAGCTCGTTGCGAAGCTCGCGAAAATTGTAGATCTCACCATTGTAGGCGATAACGAAACGCCCGTCGGCCGAAGTCATCGGCTGATTTCCAGTTGGCGATAGGTCGATGATCGACAACCGGCGATGGCCGAAAGCGATTCCGGCATCGGTATCTTTCCAACTTCCGGACGCGTCCGGGCCGCGATGAGCAACAGCGTCCGCCATGGCATGGACCGCCTGTTCCAGGCTTAAGCCATCCTGTTTAGCTGTTGCTTGCCAAACTCCTACGATGCCGCACATATCGGGTTTTTAATCCCCGTTAAGGACCGACAAGGCTGTTATAAGCGCTGTCGTAACCGGCTGCGCATCTTTCAAATCCGTAGCCATGCAAGGCCCGTGACCTGGCAGCATCACCCATTTTTTGGCGCAAGGCAGGATCATTCGCCAATTCGACGATCGCTCCTGCCAGCGCGTCCGGGTCGTGAGGGGGCACCAATCGACCTACCTCACACTCTCCCATCGCCTCGTGTGTTCCGCCGACATCGGTGGCGATCATGGGCAAGCCAGCTGCCATACCTTCCAGAACGGCATTGGGGAAACCTTCTTCGTGTGAACACAAGATTCCAATATCGGCAGCCGATAACAGCCGCGCCACATCCTGGCGCTGGCCGCATAGCCGGATGTTGTCGGCGATCCCCAGCTCGCCCGCGCGGCAGGTTAGCCGAGCGCCCACACCGTCGTCACGACCGACACAAATCAGTCGCCAGCCAGCCGGAAGATCTTTGATCACTTTTCCCAGCGCTTCGATCAGATCGGCATGGCCTTTATAGGGTATCAGGTTGGCGACCGTTATTAGCAGAATAGCGCCGTCGGCAATCGCCAACTCGGATCGTACCGCCGCCCGGGCCGATGGATCGGGTCGAAATCGGCCAGTGTCGACGCCATTGTAAATCAGCCGTATTTTTTCGCCTGGAACGCCTTCGCGTTCGAGATCGTGCGCGACCGCCGCGCTGTTGGCGATGATCAAATCCATCCGGCGGTGCAACCAGCGTTCGAGGGCCGCCAGATACGGCCGCCTTACCAGGTACCGGTTCAGACTCCGCCGGCTCATGATTTTGCGGCGACAGCCCGCGGCCCAGGCGCAGAAACCGCCGATCAGATAGGCTTCCGGCAGCACGAAATGAACGATGGCCGGACGATTCCGTAGTAGATGCCACCAAACCCAAAATGAGACAATCACCGCCTTGGTCCAGCGCCAGCGCGATCCGAGGCGCGCCAGAACATTGCTCGTCGGTGGCGCGACAATATCGATCGAAGCCGCTACCAAAGTGCCAGCAAGAGGACCCCGATGGCCTATGGTCAGGACTTCGAACTGCCACTTTTTATTATCGAGCCTGGGCAGGACCTGAACCAGCTGGTTCTCGGCGCCGCCGATATCGAGCGAGCCGATGATGATGGTAATCCGTCGGCGGCTCATCTCGCCTCGCCCATTACGCTGGCGTAGGTCTCGACGTAGCGATCGACGACGGCGCTCCAGGCAAAATCCCGCGCACGCGCACGCGACTGTTCGGCGCGTTCGGCCGCATGTCCGCGGTCGCTGACCATGCGCGACATGGCGGCGGCGAGCGCGCCAACGTCACCAACGCCGACCATATCGCCGTATTGGCCCCGGCCGATAATGTCGCGGCATCCCGGACCGTCGGTGGTAATGACCGGCAAACCGGCGGCCATGGCTTCCACCAGAGCGATGCCGAACGTCTCAACGTGTGACGGAAAGACGAAGGCGTCCGCCGACTTATAAAGCGCTACGAGGTCATCGGCTGGTAGGCTCGGTACGGTCGCCGGCGCCGACGCGCCGAGCCCGATCGGTCCGAGCAGATGAACGTGTTCGCCAAGGCCGGCTGAGGCGACATCGTCGCCGAGCGCTTCCGTGCCCGATCCGGCGATCACGACCGCAATGTGCTGCCGCAGCGGTGGCTCGATTCGGGCCGTCGCAGCGATCAGGTCCGCCAACCCCTTTTTGGCATGATTACGACCGACGGTGAGAAACATAAAAGCGTCGGTGGGCAGGCCCAGGGATTTCCGTACCGCGGTTCGATCGACGGGTTTTGAAAAGCGTTCGAGATCGACGCCGTTGGGAATTCGAACCACCCGTTCGCAATCGATACCGAGCGCCCGATATTCGTCGGCCACCGTATCGGAAATGGCTACCAGGCGGTCCGACTGGGGCAGCCACGACCGGATCAACCGGTCGATCCGCTTGTCGAGGCGCATGCCGTACCCGATTTCGGGTGCGATCTGAATATCGTCGCCGGCGCAACGAATGATATGGGGTACCTTGCCGCGCGCGAACTGGGCCAAGGCGACACCGGTGGGATAACCAACGGTGCCATGCCACACATCGATGCGTTGGCGCCTTTGGACATGAGCGAAGAAGCGGGCGAGCAACCAACACGCTAGGTCGGGCCAGTACTGGGCCAACGTCATGAGCTTCGGGGGAAACGACCTGACGTGGTAGGGCAGATCCGTGCCGGCCCGGCGCAGAGCAGCGACATTGGTGGCGGGAGCCAGCACGATCGGATTGTGGCCACGGTCGGCCAGACGGACGGCGATATTGTGCAGGCCGACTTCAACGCCGCCGAGGGCGGGCAGAAACGTCGAAGTCGGCAGGGCAACCGTCAGCGATTGCATCATTGCCGGCCGATCGCTCCAGCCGGTGCCGCGATGGCGTCATCGACGATTTGCCGGACGCGCTGGCAGAAGGCATCGTAGCCTTGTGGCGACGCAATGGCGGCGCGATAGGCGGTCTGTGCGGCGGCGGCGATACCTGTCAGCCGGCCGGGCTCGGCCAATGCCTCATCGATGACGGAGTTCAGATCGGCGAGATCCCAGCGATGGGTAACAATCGTCTCGCCCGCCGCAAACAGCTCCGGCCATGTTTCCATATGTGACATATCCGGCTTCAGCAACGCCGCACCACACAGCATCGCCTCGAAATCCTTCAGTGTAATTTCGCCAAAGCCGAAAGGCGAAACGACCAGCTGCGTCTGCTGCATTTCCTGCAAATAGGCGTCGCGCGAAAGCTTGTTGGTGGCGGCGTGCTCGCTAAGCAATTCGCGGATGCGCCGACGCTGATAGGCCACGGTAGCGCGTGGGTAGTCGACACCCATGCGGCAAGCGATGGCATTGGGCCGCGGCGAATCCGCTGGCGTGAAGGCGGTGGGGTAGCGAAGCAGACGGTCGACCGGCAGGCGCTGACGCAGCGCCATGCGAAGCGGTCCGAAGCGGGAATAGTCGGCGAGACCGCTATGCCAGGATACCGCCAGTTTATCGAGCTGGCCGGGCTCTTCGACTACCCGCGGCGCCGCCGGTGCGTCATCGCTGACGCCGCATTCGCGATGATAGTAATCCGCCCAGATACGGTTGCCGTATAGCGGGCGCATGTACAGCGTACGGTCGCGCAGCAACTGCGATTTGTAGTAGCGGTGCACGAACGGCAGCACCTGTGCCTGCAGCCAGCCGCTGCTGTCGGAGATGTCGAACCATATGATCGCGGCCCGGTCGGCAAGCCGCGCGATGTCGTCCAACACGGCCTCGTCGCCGTCGCGCAGCCAGCGGTGGCTGAATACCCGGCTTTCGATAAATAAGACGTTACAGTCGTCGAGGTTTGCCGCCTTCGCATCGGTGATAAAATGCAGTTCGATTTCGTGCGCCGCCAACCGGTGCCGGTGGACGATGAGCGGAAATAGGAAAGCGCGCGCGTTGGGCGAGGCAAATCCGTTGGTGAGGACGTGGATGTGATGCACTGCCGGGTTGCGTGTCAGTTTTGCGCTGCCGGCAGGCTGCGCAGCCAAAGCTCCATGTTGATGAGATGCGCCAACGGCGGTAGGTCTGTTCGTTTTCCGGCACGAAACGCCTCGACCGCCTCGCGCAGACGGCGCGGCTGGGTGTAGGTGGCCAGACGCGCGCCCGGCTCAGTCAGCAACTCGAGATAGCGGCCCAATGAAGCGGTATCGGCGAGCCATTCGTCGAGCGGCAGGGCCAGCCCGATCTTGCGCCGGTAAATCAGCTCGCGCGGCAGATACGTCTCGGCGATACGCTTGAGCAGGAGTTTAGTCTCACCGCCCGGCGCCCGCACGTCGTTGGGAAACCGGTTGACGACGCTGGCGAGTGGCATATGGGTAAACGGTACGCGCGCTTCGACCGAAGCCGCCATCGACATCTTGTCCTGGCGCATCAGCAGCGACCCGAGATAGGCCGACTGATCGACGGCAAACATGCGCGCGCGAAAATCGGCAAAACGCGCCGCCGCGCTCTCGCGAAAGCCGGGTGCGGGGACGAGATCGGGAAACATGTCGTTGAGTGAGAGAAAATCGTGATAAACCGCGCCGTAGATGGCCGGGTCGCGTCCGCGGTACTTCTGGATCTCGCGCCACCGCTGAAGCACCGGCCAGGCCCAGCCGGGCACCAGCCGGGCGAGGCGGCCTTTGGTTCTCAGATCGCGCCATATGCCGTAGCGCTTATATCCGCCGAACATCTCGTCGGCGCCTTCGCCGGTCAAAACGACTTTCGAGGTCGACCGGATGCGGTCGCACAACAGCATCAACATGACACATCCGTAGTGCGGCACCGGGCCTTCCATGTGGCGAACCGCGCGCGGCAGGGCATCGGCGAAGGCGACGCCATCAAGCGTCACCTCGTGGTGGTCGAGGCCGATCCGCTCGACCGCCAGGTCGCGGTAGGGGGCCTCGTCTGCCTCGTAGTTGGGGATGTGAACGCCGAACGAAACCAGTCTGCCGTTGGTTTCCGCCGCGGCGAGCGCGCTGACAAGGCTGGAGTCAACGCCGCCGGAGAGCTGCACGGTGTAGCCGACGTCGCTGGCCAGATGATCGTGCAGGGACCGCGTGATCGCTGCGCGTGCCTGTTCCGCCGCGGTTTCGGCGTCGATCGCCGCATCCGGCGCCAGCGTGTCGAGCGGATCGCAGAAACGGCGTTCGGTAACCGCCAGATCGTCGAGCGCAACCGTCACGACCGTGCCGCCGGGGACGCTGTCGACCGATGACAGGTTGCTCAACCGCCCCGCGGCATAACGAAATACCAGGAGTTCGGCCAGCGCAGCGGGGTCGGGCGCCAGCGGGGTCAGCCGCGCGAAGGGCCGCATCTCGGACGCGAAGGCTGCCAGGCGATCGGTTTTAAGGAAGTAAAGCGGCTTGATGCCGAACGGATCGCGCGCGGCAACCAGCCGGCGCGCGGCGCGATCGACAATGACGGCGGCGAACATGCCCTCGAGGCGCTCGAATACGGCCTCGCCCCAATGCGCGTAACCGGCAAGTATGACCTCGGTATCGCCAGTGGTGCGAAATTCGATGCCGGCGTCCTGCAACTCCGCGCGAAGCCGGCGGAAATTGTAGATCTCGCCGTTGAACACCAGCGAATAGCGACCCGATGGGTCGGTCATCGGTTGATCGGACTTTTCGCTCGGATCGAGGATGGCGAGCCGGCGAAAGGTCAGGCCGACGCCGGGTTCGGCGAGCACGCCGCCCGAATCCGGCCCGCGATGCAGCAGGTCGTTCTGCAGATCGGCCAAGAGTTCCGGCGAGAAGATACGCCCCGGCTCAGCAAGCGCAATGAAACCGCACATTACAGGAGGTTCAGGTCTGGTTTACTCAGCCAGCCGGGGTTACCGGGTCAGGGCGGCCAGTAGTTTCGGCCAGCGCCGCCGCGCATAATCGATGACGATACGTTTGCGGTTCTCGCTGATGAATTGGCCGACCCCCTGATAACGGGTGCACTGCTTGCACACCTCCGGCAACTCGCCTTGCGTCCATTGCCGCCGGTACCGCTTGAGGCGTTCGCCCTGCCAGATTTCATCCAGCGATTGGGTATTGATGTCGCCGACCTTGATCTCGCTCTCCAGGTCGACACACACGCAGGCGCCAACGTTGCCGTCGGCCAGGACATGCAGGCGGCGATACATCTCGAAGCAGGGCGATTTAATCTTTTCAGCAAGCGGGATTGGCCGATCGAGCGCGGTTCCCTCGGGAACGTCCTCCTTCTGGATCAATCCGCCCCAGGCATCGTAGACGTCGAGGTAGTCGATATTGCGTTCGCCGATCAG
>JBFKGW010000119.1:0-7257 GCA_041633145.1 Alphaproteobacteria bacterium | reverse complement strand
GTGGTATTCCCCGGCAACGACCTCAGTCCGATCAACACGCTGTTCAATCTGGCGGTCCTTCTGCCGTCGCTCGCGGTGTTGATCCGGCGGCTGCACGACATCGACCGAACCGGCTGGTGGTGGCTGTTAATTTTCGTGCCGGTGGTCGGCTGGATCGTCCTGATCATCTTTGCGATCCAGCGCGGCACCGATGGCAATAACCGGTTCGGTAGCGATCCGCTGGCGGCTTCGGCGTCCCAACCGGTCTAATTCGTTTCGGCTATTGTTCCAGCCAGCGCCAGGCGCCGTTGTGGAAAATGAACTGCTGCGCCGCCCACGTGTTGCCGGGTTGCGTGTAGGTGGCCTTGCAGGCGGCGCATTCTTGGCACTCGATCTGCGGCTCAACGTCGTTCTCGTCCGAAAACTTCATCATGTTGACTGTGATGTCGAGAAAGAGGTCGTGCATATCGCTTGGCAGGCTCGGATGAATAGAGCTTAGATAATCGCGGTTGCGCTGCTTAATCTCGCGGCGGTACTCGGTGAGAAAGGTTCGGAAACTCGCCTCGATCTCGGCGACGGTCGGGGCGTTCGCGCTGCCGCTGGACTGGGCGCGTGCCGCCTCCGTGGGGCCGAAACCAAGCAGGACCGCCAATAGAAAATACGCGATCGTCCTGGATGATGATGTGGAATTTCGCCTCATCGGGCGACGCCTCCGACCTTCAGCGTAATCCCGTGGCCGCGGCAGAAGGTGTCGGGCTGGTCGGGCACGCCGTACTCGACATCGATCGACAGCTCGCTGCCGTCGATGCGGCCGGCGATCCATTGGAAAATCTGCGCGCCGGTGTCGTCGTGGCGCTTCAAGGGCAGCCGCCCGCCGAAGCTGCCGTCGGCGCCGATCGGCCAGTCGAAGTTGGCGCCTTCGCCGGCCATGCCGCTGATCCGCCCGTCCTGTACCCGCCCGAGGAACGAGCCGTCGAACGGGAAATTGCAGCCGCGCGGGCCGACCCAGCCGCTGAACGGCCGGAGCGGCCGCTCGGCCGGGGTGGCATCGGGGCTCGCCGTCGCCGGGTCGATCTGCATCTTCGGCAGCGGCATGATCTTGCGCTGCTCGCCCATGCCTTCGACCGGCCCCGACAGAACACCTTGCGGTTCCGCGTCCTGCGCCGCCGCCGGCACGGCGCCGCCAACCAGCCAAACCGCCAGGCATACCGCCGCGGTGGCGCGGATCGTCTGGGTGATTTCGGTGGCGGTTCGGCGCATCGGGCCTGTCGGCTATTTGATAATTGCCTGCGAGAGGCTAAGTAACGATCTACGAAATAGGGTCAAACCGGCCTGTCCTCAATACCAACCTGCATGAGGCGCGTACCCGTGTCCGACTACGATTACGACCTGTTTGTCATTGGCGCCGGCTCCGGCGGGGTCCGCGCCGCCAGATTCTCGGCCAATTATGGCGCCCGCGTGGCGATCGCTGAAGATATGTTCATGGGCGGCACCTGCGTCAATGTCGGCTGCATTCCGAAGAAGCTATTCGTCTACGCCGCCCACTTTCATGAGGATTTCGCCGATGCGGGCGCCTATGGCTGGACCGCCGAAGCCAAGGGGTTCGACTGGCGCACCCTGGTCGACAACAAGGACACCGAGATCAAGCGCCTGAACGGCATCTACCAGCGCCTGCTGGAGAACTCCGGGGTCGAGATCGTCAACGGCCGCGCCACCCTGGTCGACGCCCATACCGTCGCCGTCGCCGGCAAACACTACACGGCGGAAAACATCCTGGTGGCGACCGGCGGCTGGCCGGTGGTGCCCGACATTCCCGGCAAGGAGCACGTCATCACTTCGACCGAGGCGTTCTATCTCGAAGAATTACCGAAACGCGCGATCATCGTCGGCGGCGGCTATATCGCCGTCGAGTTCGCCGGCATCTTCAACGGCATCGGCGTCGAGACCACGCTGATGTACCGCGGGCCATTGTTCATGCGCGGCTTCGACCAGGATATCCGCAGCCATCTGGCCGGCGAGCTGGCCAAGCAGGGCATCGACCTCAAATTCTCGACCAACATCGCCTCAATCGAGAAGACCGCATCGGGGCTGGTCGCCACCTGCGAGGACGGTTCGACGGTGGAAACCGACCTCATCCTGTACGCCACCGGCCGCGCGCCCAAGGTCGCCGGCTTGGGGCTGGAAGAACTCGGCATCGAGCTGGCCGACAACGGCGCCATCATTGTCGACGACTATTTCCGCTCCTCGGTCGACTCGATCTACGCCATCGGCGACGTGATCGACCGCATGCAGCTGACGCCGGTGGCGCTGGCCGAGGGCATGGCGGTGGCCAAGACGCTGTTTCGCGGTGAGCCGACTAAGGCCGATTACGAGCATGTCGCGACGGCCGTGTTCAGCCAGCCGCCGGTCGGCACCGTCGGCTTGACCGAAGAGGAGGCGCGCGAGCGCCACGGCGACGTCGCCATCTTCCGCTCGACCTTCCGGCCGCTGAAACACACGCTCACCGGCAGTGACGAGCAGACCATGATGAAGATGATCGTCGACAAAAAGACCGACCGGGTACTCGGC
Organism: Alphaproteobacteria bacterium; assembly: GCA_041633145.1. GTDB lineage: Bacteria > Pseudomonadota > Alphaproteobacteria > UBA6615 > UBA6615 > JBFKGW01. The sequence continues at coordinate 4,710 of JBFKGW010000119.1, read as the reverse complement.
GTCCATATGGTCGGCGCCGATGCCGGCGAGATCCTGCAGGGCATCGCGGTGGCGCTCAAAGCCGGCGCCACCAAGGCGGTGTTCGATGCGACCATCGGCATCCACCCGACCGCAGCCGAAGAGTTCGTCACCATGCGCGAACCGGTGCCCGAACCGGTCGCCGAAGCGGCGGAGTAGCGCGTAACCGATACATGTCAAAACACCGCCCATAACCTTGACGGTTTGAACGTCTGTTGCAGGAACTGTATCGCGTATGCGTTGCAGATGAGACGTCCGCCGCGCGCTAGGCAGAGCCCTGAGCGTTAGCGGCAACGGTTAGATTGGGGTCTCCCGACATCCCATACGAGACAAAGCTCAAACAATTCTGCAACTCTATCTACCGATCCTGAACGCTTTTTCTCGCCAATCTTCCCTTTTCACTAGACATGTGTAAGAAAAAGACTAGGTTATTTCATAACCTTATTGAACAGCGGGGCAATTTAGTAATGTCAGGATCCAGAACTGCATTGGGTATTGTCGTTATTGCCATTTTATTACTCGGATTTCTTTCTATTGGTACAGTCGGCGCCGGGCAGCGTGGCGTTCTATTGGAATTCGGCGCCGTCACCGGCAAGGTCTTCGACGAAGGTCTCTACTTCAAAGTCCCGTTCGTGCAGAGTGTGGTAAAAATGGACGTTCAAATTCGAAAAGTGGAAACCGCGGCCGACTCTGCATCGAAAGACCTGCAGAGCGTCGACGCCATCATTGCGCTGAATTACCACCTCGATCCCGAAGAGGTTGCCACCATCTATCAATCTACCCGACAACGTTATCAAGCCCGCATCATAGACCCAGCGATTCAAGAGGCGATGAAGGCAGCCTCGGCACAGTTCAACGCCGAAGAACTGATCACCAAGCGTTCGGAGGTGCGCGATTTGGTTCGGCGGCTGCTGACGGAAAAACTGCAGCCGCGCGGGATTATCGTCGACGAATTCAACGTCGTGAACTTCAACTTCTCCACCTCGTTCAACGATTCCATCGAGCGCAAGGTGACGGCCGAACAGGATGCCCTGGCGGCGAAAAACAAGCTTGAGCAGGTGAAGTTCGAAGCGCAGCAGAGGATCGAAGAGGCCAAGGGCAAAGCCGAGGCCATCCGCATCGAAGCCGACGCGCTGCGCGCCAACCCGGCCGTGCTCGAGCTACGCGCGATCGAAAAATGGAACGGCATCCTGCCGCAAGTGACGGGCGAGGCGGTGCCGTTCGTCAACGTCCCAAGACCGCAGTAGGGAGTTAGCCTGCCGGTGGCTAACCGGCGACCATTAACGTCAAACGCCCAATCGGCAACTCCAACAGAAGCGATTTGTCGTAAATCGGTGCCTGGCGGCGCGTTGCGCGAGACATCACGGTGCGGCCGAACGCGCCGCCTGGGTGGCCCCATGCAACAGCATCGCAGTGTGCCGATTTGCGATAGCGTTGGTCGGGCCGCCAACACTTAGTTAGGTTTTGGCTAAACGCCGCCGCTAGCAGAGGCCGCGATTTACATCGGTTTACCCCCGACCGCGGCGGAAGAGTTCGTCACCATGCGCGAGCCGGTGTCCGAACCGGTCGCCGAAGCGGCGGAGTAGGGGCACCTAGGTTGAGAGCCGCTTGCGCTCTACCAACGACCGCTTTCGGGACTAAACCGGTTGTGATTGGCTAGGAACTGGTGACCGCGGGGGGTTAGCCACAAGGAGACATCGGGGTCCGGATACCTCGCTATTATGATACCAACACGAAAGCGTCTAATGAAACCTAGGCGCAGAGCTCCAAAACAACTCAAAAAGAGCTGGTATAGGCGAGTGTTTCGGACCAATGACGAAAGGTCCAAATGGGACCGCTGGAGAGTCGCGATTGGCGGTATCAGGCGGCAGCTAGGATCTTGCCAATCGTGTCGTAGGCCGGCTCGGGGCTCCAGTTCCGGTTTTCCCCAAGATAGCTCGCGGGATCTAGCTCGAGCAAACCGATGATGACCTCGGCCACGATTCGAGCGCCGACAGGGCCGAGGCCTTCGCCTTTGTCAAAATTGCCGGGCGTGGTCTCGCGCCCGATCTCCTCCGCCTCGGCGAGGATGTAAAGCCAGAGCGGCGCGCCCTCGGTGATGCGGTCGTCCGACAGGTATGCAATTTTGGCCATCACTTGCTCGATCTCGTTTGCGGGTCGCTCCATGAATTCAGCGACCTTGTCGCCGCCGGGTAGTAGGAAGGAATTGCCTCTAAGGAGGTTTCGCGTTGCGAGGGAGGCCTCGCCCGAGCCAATAAAGGGTAGCGCGAGGAGATCGGTCGCGAGCTTGGTGTCGAGCTTCTCGGCTTTCTGAACCGTGCCCGGCCCACCAGTTTCCAGAAGCTCACCCCACTCGACGACGGCGTCTTGCGAAGTGACGGGCGAAAAACCCTCGCCAAGTACTTGCCCGAAGAACTCTTGCTCTCCGCCACCTTGGCGGATGTTAATTTTCATTGGAACCATTGAGTGGCCGAACCGGTAGGCGGCGACCGAGAATTCGACAGGAATATAGGGTTCCATGCCACAGTAATATTTGCGGCCGCAAGCGAGGACGTTCGACACGACGGGCTCGCCGCACATGTGGACGAGGAAGTCGTTCACGACTGCCCATTGGTAGTGCCAAGTGACATCGCGACGCACCTCCTCGAAGAGCTCAGCGCCCTCGTGGCCGTTAGAGGTATGGAGGTCTTCGCAAAGCTTATTGTGGAAGCGAATAACGCCGAGCTGCATCTGGCTAACAACGCGGTTTTCATCATTCCGCGGGTCGCCGATGATCGCGGGGCCACGGCCGCCACCCGGGACCGCGGGCGCACGAAAGAGGTCTTCCGAAGCGTTCGCGTCGGCACCCGGCTCATCGGCGCCGGTCAAGAGCTTCGCACCTGCGAAGGGACCGCTGTTTTGGTAAAGGAATGGATGCGGCTCGGGTCCGGCGCCATAGATGCAGTCGAGATCGAGCGTCGGCGTGCGCTGGTTGGTGATATCTGCGGGGTCGTTCACCCGACCGAACTGCGACATCACGTCGAGCGTAATGTCATGGTCGATGAACTGGCCGAAAATCACTTGTCCGACCGGGACCGTCTTGGTCCGGTCCTTCTTTGCTCCGCCGTCCATCGGACCCCCCTGGCAGCCAATATCTTCGAGCACATCGGCGGGGACATAGGCAGGCGGGAGTTGGTCGAACATTCGACCGAACCGGTCCGAGCGCTCGTGCGTGTGGGCACGCTTGCAGTATGCGGCTTGTCCGGCCAGGTCCCCGATTCCGTGATGCTTGCTCATCAATATTCTCCTGAAGAATTTGCGATGTGGTCGGAAAACAGCGCACGCGAATCCGCTGCGCGACGCCGAAAATGCCAGAGATGCGCGGTACGCAGTGTGCGTTTTCGCACACTAATTATGACGCAACTATAGAATTAGCTTGCGTTTTTCTTAGCAGAAGTTGTGGCCGATAGGGGCACTGCGGGCGGACAATGGTCGGGTGCCCGAATGTCCGGATTGGGTCAGCACCTTCCGTCACCGACTGCCTCGGTTTATGACCATATTCGGCAGCAAAACGGAAATCGTAGCCACTACGCCTACGCGCTCATTATTTCGGGGCGGCCGCACGCGCAGGCTGGCGAGATCGTCAACTAAGGTTAACGCTACGCCATTGAAACTATGCGGTTTTTAGTGGAACCTACGGGGCAATCGGCGTATACGCTGGCCCTCTTGGCGCGCGTAACTGGAATTTTTCGGCTATAATCGATCGCAGAGGGACGCCGAGGGGGCGGCGCCCGGAGGAAAAGGATATGTCCACAGCCTGGACCCTGGACAGTTGGCGCGAGCGGGAAATCCGCCAGGTGCCCGACTATGGCGATGCGGCCAAACTTGGCGAAGTCGAAGAGACGCTGCGCGGCTCGCCGCCGCTGGTGTTCGCCGGCGAGGCGCGCACCCTGCGCAGCCAGCTGGCGCGGGTCGCCCAGGGCGATGCGTTTTTGCTGCAGGGCGGCGACTGCGCCGAGAGTTTCGCCGAGTTCCAGGCCGATAACATCCGCGACACCTTCAAGGTGCTGCTGCAAATGGCGGTCGCGCTGACCTTCGGCGCGTCCTGCCCGGTGGTGAAGGTGGGCCGCCTGGCCGGCCAGTTCGCCAAGCCGCGCTCGGCGCCGACCGAGACCATCGACGACCTCGAGTTGCCGAGCTATCGCGGCGACATCATCAACGACATGGCGTTCACCGCCGAGGCGCGCGAACCCGACCCCGAACGCATGCTGCGCGCCTATAACCAGGCCGCTTCGACCCTGAACCTGCTGCGCGCCTTCGCGCAGGGCGGCTTCGCCGACCTTCACCAGCTGCACCGCTGGAACCTCGACTTCGTCAAGGAGAGCCAGCAGGGCGAGCGCTACGAGGAAATGGCGACGCGCATCGACGAGACGCTCGGGTTCATGGCAGCGTGCGGCGTTACCAGCGAGTCGGTGCCGCAACTGCGCGAGACCGACTTCTACACCAGCCACGAAGCGTTGCTCTTGGTCTACGAACAGGCGCTGACCCGGCAAGATAGTTTGACCGGGCGCTGGTACGACTGTTCCGCCCACATGCTGTGGATCGGTGACCGCACCCGCCAGCCCGACGGCGCCCATGTCGAGTTCTTGCGCGGGGTGGAAAATCCGATTGCGCTCAAATGCGGCCCGACACTGGAGACCGACGACCTGCTGC
>JBFKGW010000118.1:0-7278 GCA_041633145.1 Alphaproteobacteria bacterium | reverse complement strand
GACCCGGAAGAACGCTACGTCCATCTCGCCGACCGGCTATGCGAGCTCGGCCGCTTTGGCCGCAAGACCGGCAAGGGCTGGTTCAGCTATGGCGAGGGCGGCAGTCTGCCGGTGCCCGATCCCGAAGTCGACGAGATCGCCGCTCAGGTTGCCGCCGAGCAGGGCATCGAACGGCGCCAGATCGACGACGCCGAAATCCTCGACCGCTGCCTCTACGCGGCAGTCAACGAAGGCGCGAAAATTGTCGAGGAGGGTGTGGCGTTGCGCGCCAGCGACATCGATATCATGTGGCAATACGGCTTCGGCTTCCCGCGCTGGCGCGGCGGCATCATGTACCACGCTGACCAGGTCGGCTTGCCCCAGGTGTTGGCACGGGTCGAGGAGTTCCACGCTGCGCACGGCAGGCTGTGGCAACCGTCGGCGCTGCTGCGCGACCTCGCCGCTTCCGGCGGTTCGTTTACCCAGGGTTGAAGCGCTCATGGTCAAGGTTATCCGGTGCCACGAATACGGCCCGCCGGATGTGCTGCGCATCGAGGAGGTGCCGCCGCGCGATCCCGGCGCTGGTGAGATCCGGGTTCGCTTGCGCGCCTGCGCGGTCAATTTCCCCGATATTCTGTTGTGCGCCGGCATCTACCAGAACAAGCCGGATTTTCCCTTCAGCCCGGGCATGGAGGCCGCCGGCGAGATCATCGACCGTGGCGACGGCGTCGCCGAATTCGACGTCGGCGACCGGGTGATGCTGTGGTGCGGGCCCGACTATGACGGCTACGCCGAAGAAGTAACGCTGCCGGCCGAGCGCGCCTACGCGGTACCGGCGGCGATGGACGATATCGAGGCGGCGGGATTTATGCTGGTCTACGGCACCGCCTGGCACGGCTTGGTCGATTGCGGGCATGTGCAGGCCGGCGAGACCGTCGCCGTGCACGGTGCGTCGGGCGGCGTCGGCATGGCGGCGGTGCAGGTCGCCAAGGCGCTCGGCGCTAGCGTGATCGCCAGCGCCGGCAGCGACGAGAAGTTGGACATTGTCGCTGCGCAGGGCGCCGACCATGTGATCAACTACAATTCGCAAGATATTCGCCAGCGCCTGAAGGAGCTGACGGCAGACAGTGGCCTCGACGTTGCGTTCGATACGGTGGGCGGCGACGCCTTCCGCGCTTCGCTCAGCGCGATTGCGCCGGAAGGCCGAATTCTGATCGTCGGGTTCACCAGCGGCGACTACGCGAAGGCGCCGATCAACATAATTCTGGTCAAGGGCGCGTCGCTGATCCCGGTGCGCTTCGGCCGCTTCTCGGTCGTCCATCCGGAGCGCACCCGCGACAACCACAACCGCCTGCTGGCGCTGTACGAGGCGGGGAAACTAAAACCCTATGTCGGCCGCACCTATCCGCTAGAGCACGCGGTCGACGCGCTCACCGCGCTGCAAAACCGCGAAGTCACCGGCAAGATCGTGCTGACGGTGTAAGGCCGGGAGCAATTCCACGGCGCCGCCTCATTCGCTGGCGACGTTGCGGGCGAACGCCAGAACGTGCGCTTCCATCGCCTGGTGTGCAGCGTTTGGATCATTGGCGGCGATCGCCTGGCAGATTTGCTCGAATTCCTGCCGAATCGCCGGCATCCGCTCGATCACTACCCGCGTTTCCAATACAGAATTGACGAAAAAATCGCTGTGATCCCACATGCTCGAGGTAAGTGGGGTGACCAAATCCGATTGGGCGAGCGCGCTGATTTGCCGATGGAAGTCTCGGTTCAGAACGCGAAAGCGCCGCGCGCGTTCTTCGTCGTCGATTTCTTCCTGCATAAGCTGAGCAAGATTATCGTTAATCGCGGCCAGCTTTGCCGAGCCTGCGTGGTCGGTTCGTTCGGCGGCGAGCGCGGCGCAGACCGACTCTGTCGCTGCCAGCACCCGAAAGAAATCGCGCACATCCTGGCGCACCGGAATGACCACGCGAACGCCCACCTGCGGGATGATTTCCAGATAGCCTTCCGCCGACAGACGCTTCAGCGCATCCATGACCGGCTGCCGGCTGATGCCCAGCTCCGCCACGATGTCTTCGACAGAGATTCGGTTCCCCGCCTTGTAGACGCCATCGAGCAGCCGTTGCTTGGCGGTTTGGTAGGCCTGTTCGGTTAACTGTCCGCGTTGCGGCATCATGCGCGCTCGCTGTTTTGTAGGCTGGGCGGGATCGAGTAAGTGCCGGTGGCGTGCGCGATTGGCTCGTCGTCGCCGTCGGAAAACAGCGTCGCTTCGAGCACCGCCAGCCGTTTACCCAGCTTAAGCACGCGACATTCGGCGATCACGTCGGCTTGCCCGGGTCGGCGCAGAAAATTGATATTGAGGTTCGTGGTCACCGCCAGTTCGACCTGCCCCATTGCGCCCATAAGCGCGGCATACATGGCGAAATCGGTCAATCCCATCATCGCTGGTCCGCTGATCGTACCGCCCGGGCGAAGCACTGCGTCGTCGTAGGGCATGCGCACCGTTGCAACGCCGTCGGCGATCGATTCGGCGCGAAAACCCAATTGATACGCCAGCGGCAGCTGTTCTTGGGAAAACCGGTTAAATACGTCGGGACTCATTGCGGTCATGGTTAACGGATGCTTAATCACCAATAACGGGAACAATCGAGGGTAGATTAGCGAACCAAAAACGATTTGTCTCTATTTGGCAATATTCAGTCGGCTTGTCCAAATTTTCGGTCGGGTTTTGAAGGGCGCAGGGACGCAGGCGAGCTGTTCGAGCCGGAAACCAAAGTCGTCGACGGCAAACTAAAAGCGGCCGATTGCAGGATCGTTTATCGCGCGGGATTGGCAGAATATACCACCGGCATTCGCGTAATTGTGTAGCCGCGCTGTTCGAGCAACCGCAGCACGCCGGCCTCGTCGGGAAGATGCAATGCGCCGACCGCGATGAGGGCGTTGCCTTCGGCCAGCCGCGGCAGGATGCGTTCGACCATTCGGTGGTTGCGTCCCTCGATGAACTCGCTCTCGAAGAAAGCTTGCAGGTCGGCCTCTTGTCCGACCGCCATTTCTTCCATGAGGCGATAGATTTTGTTCAGGTCGCGTGCCAAATAGGCGTTGACGATCCGCGCGAACACCTGGTCGGCGATACCACTGTTCTGGACAGCGAGGCGCAGCATTTCGATCTGTTCGGCTTCGGCAAGTCCGTCGAACAGACTAAGCTGCTCGTCGTAGGTTTCGATCTCATACAACGCGATCTGATTGTTCCCGGCGTAGGCCTGCAAAATGCGCTCTGAGTTGGGGCTGCCGGAAGCTTGTGCGCGCATTTCGGACACCGGCACACTTAGAATCACGGCCACCGCCCACGGTTTGAATCGCTCTAGGACCAGTGCATTCAGTCCATAGGGGGCGGCGGAGGCGACGGTCTTTGCGAACAGGTCTGCACCGACGCGCTCTGATAATGCCGGGCCGTCTAGATTGATCATGCGCTGGCCGGCACGGGCGGTTGCCTCAGGCGTTTGCAGCACCTCCAGCGAGATGCTGTCCAACGGGCCGACGGTCTCGAGCATATCCCGCACTACAGCCTGAACCCGCGGATCGGCTATATGAACGGTTCCAAAGACGTAGCTTGCGGTCGCAGACGGACTCTTGACGCGCCACAGCAACCCCTCTGCGTACGCGCGCTTTTCGTCGCCGGACGCTGACGGCGCCCACAGCCCGACAAGCACCAACAGGACGAGAGCAAATCGCATCATCGTGTGTCTCCTTGCGCTGTTGGCCGCTTTATAAAGCGGCCGGTCGGGCCATCATCGCCGGTACCATCTTAAGAACGCGTTATGGCAAATCAAACAAGCATTATGGGACGTTACCTGACGTCCGGTTTGCCGTATTGTCGTAGGTATAGTCGATGCGCGCGCCGTCATCGTAGATGATCGATCGCGGACCAACATCAAATTGAGCGGTTCTGCGGCGATGACCGGCGTTTAAGAAATCGGAGATGGGCTCGCTATGACGGGAATGCACTTATCGTTTGTTGGCTATCAGCCGCTGACATCGGTACACACGCGCGCGGCGCAGGTGTTCGGGCAGGCGCTGAGCGAAAGTCTGGGTGGCGACGTCGAATTCGATCTGCAGAACAATGTCGCGGAAAGCGGCCTGAAGGCAGCGGATTGCCTATCGCTGGTCGAGAGCGGCGAACGCACCTTTTGTTATTTTGCCTCGAGTTACTCTGCCCACCGGTTTGCCGACATCGCCATTTTGGATCTGCCCTTTGTGGTGTCCGACCGGTTTCGCGCCTATCAAGCGCTCGACGGCGAGTTCGGCGCGGCGATGCAGGAGATCGTTCGGGCGAACTCCGACTATGAATTACTCGGGTTCTGGGACAATGGCTTCCGCCACTTGTCCAATCGCGTCCGGCCGATCCGATCACCGGCCGATTGCGCGGGGCTCAAGATCCGTACCGGCGACAGCAAGCTGCACCAGGATACCTTCGCTGCGCTCGGGTTCGAGCCCACGTTCATCGATGTAGCCGACCTGCAGGCGGCAGTGGCCAGCGGCGAAGTCGATGCGCAGGACAATCCGCTATCGAACATCTTCAATTTTGGCATCCACGAACATCACCGCTACATCACTCTGTCGGGTCACTTTTTGGGCTTTGTCACGGTGTTGTGCCACCGGCCGAGCTACGAAAGCTGGGATCAAGCGACGAAAGATGCTGTGCATAGCGCTGTGGCGAAAGCCACCGATGCGCAACGAGGATTTGCCCAGGCCGAGGACGACCGTGTCCTGGGCGAGCTAGCAAAAACCAATAACGAGGTGGCCGAACTGTCTGCTGCGGAACGGCATTTGTTTGTCGAGGCTGTCCAACCGGTGATCGACGCGCAATTGACAACGCTGGACTCCCAGCTAGTCGAGTTCTACCTCGGCGCTTCTGCGTAGCTTGGTTCAAAACAAGACACCCGGGCGGACCCGGGCGCCTTGATAATGGGTTGGTCGAACAGCTTCAGGCTTTTGCCTTCTGACGCTGTTCGATGTGCTCTTGGGTGGCCTTCTTACCTTCCTCGGTTTCGGCTTCCCAGATGTTTTCGTGCTCCAGGAACTCCGCTTCGTCCCATTTATGCGAGGCGTCGCCCATATAGACGATAAACACCTCGCAGCCGTCTGGATACTCGTAGGGGCCGTGGGGGATATCCCAGCCGAACACGTAGTCGCCGGCGCGTAGGTCTTTGCCGGCGACGCACATGCGGCCGGACAAAACCAAGATCGAATGCCAGCTCTCGTGGGTGTGCCGCGGCTCGACATATCCAGGTGGGAACCGTTGTTTCATGTCGAGGCGCTTCATTTCCGGGTCGTAGTTCAGCACCTTGACCTGTACGCCTTCGGGCAAGGTCAATAATCCGCGCACGTCGTCGCTTTCCCATTCGACCTCGTGATCGTGGATCGCCTTGAATGTGTGATCGTATTTATCTTTCGTTTGTTGCTCGCTCATCAATACCTCCGGTTACGTTTGAGTGGCTGCGGTCGGGTTCAAACCGTCTCCCATTGACCGCTTTTTGTGGATTTGGCGATGGCTTCGAGCACCGCCACGTTGTCGATCAGGTGCTGGTTTGAAAATCGGTAGGTGCCGCGGCCTTCGACCGCGTCGGCCCATTCTTCCAGGTTGGCCTTGACGGCGTTTTTCGGGCCGAGGGTTTGGGCGTCCTGCGCGCCATCCTTCGAGCAGGTTACGACATGGGTCTCGCCGCCCTGTTGCGGATGGCCGGTGTCGCGGACCTCGAGCCACGCCTCGGTGCCGAACACGGAGAAACGACCGTAGTAGGGGGTCGTCGCCATGTTGCACATGAGGCCGGTGGCGCCGCTAGCGAATTTGAACTGGATGGTGATGATATCGCCGTCGACCCATTCCACCGCCTTCTTCGCGGTCTGCGCACAGACGGACTCGACCGGCCCGTACAGCCAGAGATAAAGATCGGTCAAATGTATGCCCATCCCGGTCATTGGCAGCGAGGGGCCTTCGGTTGGCGATACCCGCCAGCTGTCGAGCGGCAGGTCGGCCAGCAGGTTGTGCGAGAAATTGGCTTCGACATGCAGCGCGGTGCCGAGTTTGTCCTGCGAAACAAACTCGTGCGCGGCTTCCATAGACGCTTCGTAGCGCCGCTCATGGCCGATGCCGGTGACCAGGCCCTTTTGCTCGGCCGCGCCGACCATGCGCTCGGCGCTCGCCTTGGTCAGCGTGAGTGGTTTCTCACAGAAAATCTGCTTGCCGGCGTTGATCGCATCGAGGAATTGCTGCTCGTGCTGGGTATGGGGCGTGCACAGGATAACGGCGTCGATGTCTTTGTTCTCGAGGATTTCCTCGTAACTGGCGGCCAGCGTCACGCCCTTCTCGTCGGCGAAATCCTGGTGTTTGGCCGGATGGCCCGAGGTCACGGCCAAGACATTCATCTTGTCGCTTTGTTCGATGGTGTTGACCAGATTACGGCCCCACCAGCCCAAGCCGACAACCGCTGCGGTGAACATGTTTGGCCTCCCATTGGCTTCGAAATCATTTCGTTGGCGGTTTCTTAGAGACTCCGAAGATGCGCGGCAACCTAGCAGCAAACCATCGGCGGCAACAACGTCTCGGGCGCAGACTATGTTCGCCCGCCGGCCGTGTTAATGCTGTGGCGCGGTGTGCCCGGCGCGGCGCGGAAAAACACCTGTGCGCGTCTTGAAAGCCGCCCCGTTTAACCGTATCGCGAGGTTAATCGACCTCGCTGCGTAACTGTTTGCGGCAATTTTTTTGTCTTTGCCCGCTTCGGCCACTCGGCCGGTATTGCATTGCACCAAGGGATATGATTTGTGTTGCCCAATGCTTACATCCGGCCTGGCCGAACTCCTCGCGTGCGGCTGTACTCGGATCGAAGCGACTATATAAATCTGCGATTACGCATCAGGATCTGGAACGCGGGAGGAGATTAAATGTATCACGGCACTGCGAATTTCGGCATCACCGGAATGGATTGGCAGCAGCGGATCAACTGGGACCGGCTGCGCACCTACCGGTTGGAACGCGCGCGCGAAATGATGAAGAAGCATGGCCTCGGCGCCATTCTGTGCATGTACGACGAGAACGTCCGTTACATCACGGGCACGCTGACGCCCGGCTGGAACCGGTTGAAGCCCGGTCTCCGCTACGCAATTCTGTGCGGCGACGGCGACCCGGTATTGTTCGAACAGGGCGATCTGGGCGCCCAGGTCAAGCGGCATTCGCCTTGGCTGCCGCCGGAGAACGTCCGTTATTCCTACGCGTGGATCAAAGGCGCGGCGGGTCCGGCGTCG
>JBFKGW010000117.1:0-7284 GCA_041633145.1 Alphaproteobacteria bacterium | reverse complement strand
TTCGCGTCTGGAATGCGATCGACGACAAGACGCCGGTTGCCGGCATCGCGGTCGCCCGCCACGGCGCCAGCGCCACCTACCTCGCCGCCTGGACCAGCCGCGAAGGACGCCGGCGCAACTCCCACAACCTGCTGCTGTGGCGCGCCATCACCGAGTTACGCAAATCTGGCACCGACTGGCTCGACCTGGGTGGCGTCGATACCCAATCGACGCCCGGGCTGGCCCGCTTCAAGCTCGGCCTCGGCGGCGATCTGACCACACAAAGCGGGACCTATCTTTAGGTCTGGCGGTCAGCAGCAAGATTGGCTTGATGCCTGACTTTTGCTGCGCTCGCTTAAACCGAAATTCCGGCGCGGATTTTTACTGGTGCAGGATTTCGCCTCTTAGCGAGTAGGCGATTGAAAGCAATTCTTCTTGCTCGCGCTGGCCGACACCGTTGGCGTTAAGGGCAGCGAGAATGTCGTCGAGCACCGCCATATATTCCTGTTCGCTGATGTTCATCCCTTTATGCGCGGCGATCATGTCTTTGCCGGTATAGGCCTGTGGCCCACCGGTTCCGGCACAGATGAATTCGGTGACAACGCGAATAACCTCGTCGCGGTCGCTATCGGCATAGCGCGCGTTAACCGTGGCGTTGGCCAGGTGATTGTCAAAAATGGACGTCGTGATGGCGCGAATCTTCTCTTCGCCCCCCAGACGTTCGTACAAGCTACCCTCGAACATTTGCTTTGTCTCCTTACTCAATAAATTTAGACACATGACATTGCCGCGACACGCGGCCGGTCACACGCAAGTTCTGCGTTGCGTTGAAACCGGCCGGTATCGCAAGCCTTTATTCGCTTCCCGCAACCCGCGTCCTGTTCCTAATCGAGGTGTTGCCGCGACCTATTGCGTCATCACCTGCGATTGCGGCTGCACAAAGATCACGTCCTGCACCAGCTTGCAGGCGTTCGGCCCAGCGGCGCCGTCGGCCCTGGCGGTTGCCGGCATGATCGCGGGAATGCTTTGGTCGGTGCAACCGCCGCGATAGGACCCGGTCATCTCCGCTTCGCGGCCGGCAATCAGCGGTCCGTGATCGTTGATCACCAGATGGATCTCCGACCCCCATGGATCCTCAAAACCGGTGCCCAGCCACGCTTGCGGCAGCGCGCCAAGGGGGCGGAACGCGGTGAATTGGCCGTTGCCGTCGGGACCGGCGATTAGCCCGTCGGCGTAGCCGACATCGGCCTTGGTCAAATCGGACCGCGTCAACACGTCTTTGGCGTTGCATGGCGAGTTTTCACAAGCACGGGGTTCGTTCACGACGACGAACCACAAGGTGTAGGCATTGCCCGGCACCAGTTCGCTGGTCTGGATACTCGCGAATGCACCCGCTTTGGTCATCACCAGCGTGGCTTGCGCGCCGTCGATGACGCGAACCTCGCCTTGCGACGGATGGGTTTCGACATGCTTGGTATAGGTGTGCACGTGCCCATGCGGATTCGCGGGCTCCGCTGCCCCAGCGTAGACGGGCAGCAGCAAGCTGGCGCTCAATAATGATATTGAGTAGATCGATTTATCGCGCATTGTTTCCTCACTCGATTTCGTCAAGAGTGCGAACAAAACAGCCTTCTTCCCAATAGCTGCTCACCCGGCGCTCGCTTGCTTGGCCTTCACGTCGGCCGTCGTGATGGCCCGGCCGCCCATAGCCCACTCACCGCTGCCGAACTCCAATACGCGGACCCAGGTCAGATCACGCAGAGGCTCGCCCTCGATCTCGACCATGGTATCGGTGACCTTTTCGATCATTTCCTGCTTTTGTTCGGGCGTGAACACGCCTTCGATCAGATGAATGTCGACGATTGGCATTTTGATTCCTCGCTCTAAGTTGGTCTGGCCGGAGCGTCCCGAGTGAGCCCCGTTTACCCGATCCCACAGATAACGGCGGCGGCGCCGCGCTGCTTGAGGGCAGCCTGAGGAATTGCTGAGAATCGGCTGGGAATTTGCGAAAAGAGGGCGGTTACCGGTGGGGGCGGTCCATTGACGCTTGCTCGACAACCCGCCGCGCGGCACTAAAATCACCGAATTGCGTCATCGAGCGGCGGATCGCGACACGGCATGATCTTTGTTTTCGACGAGTGGGAGCTGGACCCGGAACTCTACGAGCTCCGGCACAACGATCAGCCGTGCAAGGTGGAACCGCAGGTCTTCGACCTCTTGCATTTGCTGGTGCGCAACCACGACCGGGTGGTCAGCAAAGACGAGTTAGTGGCGCAAATCTGGGACGGGCGGATCGTCAGCGAAGCGACCATATCGACCTGCCTTAAGGGGGCCCGGCAGGCGATTGGCGATGACGGGAAAGCCCAGCGATTGATCCGGACCGTGCGCGGGCGCGGTTTTCGCTTCGTTGGCGATGTAGTCGCCAGGAACGGCGCACCCTCCAATAGCGGTGCAGCCGAGGCGCGATCGGTACCGAACGCCGTATCCGATGTTGCCGGCGCGCCGGCGTCCGCGTCGGAAAAACCGGTCATCGCGGTGCTGCCGTTCGATAATTTGAGCTCCGACGCCGACGCCTATTTCGCCGATGGCGTGACCGAAGACATCATTACCAACCTGTCGCGCTTTCGAGACCTTCTGGTGATCGCGCGGACCTCGACCTTCCAGTTCAAAGGACGCCCCGTCGATCTTGCCGAACTCAGCGCCAAGCTGAAAGCCAGCTATGTCGTCGAAGGAAGCGTTCGGCGGACCAGTGACCGAATCAGGATCACGGCCCAGCTGATCGATACCGCGACCGGCGTCCATCTTTGGGCCGACGCCTACGATCGCGGTCTGGAGGACATTTTCGCAGTCCAGGACGAGGTCACCCGCACCATCGCCGCGGCCCTCGGCGTCAAAGTGCAGGATGTCGCCCTGCAACGCGCGCTGCAGAAAAGTCCGGCCGAGCTCGACGCTTACGATCTGGTGCTGTGCGCCCGGCGCTATACCTCGATGCTCAGCGCGGAGATGCACCGCGAGGCGCGCGACTTGCTCGAACGGGCCGTCGAACTGGACCCCAGCAACGCCGACGCCAGCGCGCTGTTGGCCAACGTCTATCTGGCGGAGCATCGCTTCGGCACCAATCCGCGCCCCGATCCGATCGCTCGCGCGCTGTTTCGAGCCGAAACCGCGACCCGGCTCGATCCGCAGAACGCGTATGCCCGGTGTTGGCTGGCGATCGTCCATTTCTTCCGGGGCGAGAACGAAAAGTTCAACGAAGAGGCCCAACGCGCCCTCGACCTCAACCCCAACGATCCGGAAACCCTGGCCGACATCGGTCACTATCTGGCGTTCATGGGGGAGTTCGAGCGCGGCGTCGAGCTTTCCAGGCGCGCCCAACAGCTCAATCCGCTTCATCCGGGCTGGTACTATTTCAGCTTCGCCCGCTACCACTACGACCGCGGTGAATATGAAAAAACGCTGGCCGATATGGAGCGGGTCGCCATGCCCCATTTCTACTGGGCGCACCTTCTCATTGCGGCGGCGCTGGGCCAATTGCAGCGACCGGAGGCGCGCGCGGCGCTGGCGCGCATCTACGAGCTCAAACCGGAATTTTCCGCGCGCGCCGAATTGCAGAAGTGGAACGCTGCCCCGCATGACCTCGAACATCTGCTCGACGGGCTGCGCAAAGCCGGCCTTCAGACGTGACGGTTAGGCCAATGCGGCAGGTCCGCGGTAGGGAATCGCTTGAATATAAATCGCGGTAGCTGTTGCGGGCGGCTGAAATTAGCGAAACCAGGTGTTCGATGCGGCGAGCATGGCGCAGTCCTCGGAGAAATCCGCGCTTTGGCGCCGCACCGCGAAAAAGCTTGCTTTTCGGCTCCTTTGGTACCGTGTATGTCAGGAGAATACCGACGCCGGTCGGCGGATTTCGGTGGATTGTACACCGTACCCTACCTGATTCTCCTGCAATCGATTGACCACGACTCACAGCCCGGGCGCGCTTTGTGCTCAGGGTAACTATGCAATATGGGACTACTAAAAACATAACTATCGGTACGGTAAAGTTTTTTAATCAGACCAGAGGTTTCGGCTTCATTTCACCCGAGGACGGAACGAAAGATGTCTTCGTTCACGTCTCCGCCGTCGAACAGGCCGGCTTGGGCTACCTCACGGAGGGTCAGAAGATCTCGTTCGACGTCCAACCGGACGCCCGCCGCCCCAAGGCGGTCAACCTGCAAGAGGCCTTAATCTTTAGGTTGTCCTGCCCGGACTGGACAAATCAAGGGACGGCGCTTCGGCTTCGTCCCTTTTTGTTTGCCCAGCTTAACGGCCTGCCCTGATATTGCGCGCGAGCGGCTGACAGGCACCGGCCTGTAGGCGCCGCGCCGCCGCGTTGACGCGTGCGCGCCTGGCGGCGAACATGGTGCGGACCAATAAGCGGAGACAGCACCATGGCGAGCGTGGATTCCGGCGGCGTCGAGATATCCTACGAGATCCTCAACCCCGACAGTTCCAAGGTTCCAGTGTTCTTCATCGCCGGCTTGGGCGGCGTACGCAGCATGTTCTACGCCCAGTCGCCGGTGTTCGCCGCCGGACGGCCAGTGGTGCTGCACGACCACCGCGGCACCGGCGAGAGCGCCAAGCCGCTCGGTGTCTACAGCGTCGCCAATATGGCCGCCGACATCATCGCCATCATGGATGATGCCGACATTGCCACGGCGCACATGGTCGGCACCTCGACCGGCGGGGCGATCATCCAGGTCTTGTGCCTCGATTATCCCGAGCGGGTGCAGAGTGCGGCGATCTGCTGTTCGTGGCCCAAGTCGGACGCCTATTTCCTGCGCCAGTTCGAGATGCGCAAGCGCGTGCTGGCTGAGATGGGCACCGAGGCGCTGACGATGATGACGACGATCGCTTTGAACGATCCCAAATTCTTCACCGACCATTACGACGACATGGTTGAGCGTGAGAAGATCATGATCGCCACGGCGCCGCCGCCCGAAGTCCAGGCCGAACGTATCGACGCCATTATGGCGCACGATGAGATCGCGCGGCTCGGCGCCATCGACGTGCCGGTGCGGGTGGTGTGCGCCAAGAACGACGCGGTCACGCCGCCCTACTACTCGGTCGATATGGCCGAGCGCATTCCCGGCGCCGAGCTCAAGCTTTACGAGGATGGCGGCCATTTCTTCTTCATGGTCCATGTCGACGAATTCAACGCCGACATCGCCGACTTTATGGCGCGCCACGAGTAGCGGTTCGGTTGATCGCCTACCCTCCGCCGTTTCACATCTTCGTGGCGGGAACTTGGCGAAGACCAGAATTGGGACAATAATTAGTCATTATGCGCCGCCTAATCGTTGGATCGATGATCGCGTTCGGCCTGGTATGGCCGCTTGCGGGACACGCTGATCAAAAGGATCCGCGCCTCGACGAGTTGTTCGCAGTACTGCAGACTAGCGAGGATCCCGGCGCGTTGTCGGCAGCGCATGGGCAAATCTGGGAAATCTGGACCAATAACCAAGACGCCGAGCTGTTTGCCATGATGGAGCAGGGCATCGTTCTGATGAGCCGTCGGCAGCTGAGCGAGGCGCTCAAGGTGTTCGACGACCTGGTCGACATCGCGCCCGATTACGCCGAAGCGTGGAACAAGCGGGCGACCGTGCATTTTCTACTGGGTAACTATGCCGACTCGGTTGCCGACGTCGATGTCACGCTGGATTTGGAGCCGCGCCATTTCGGCGCTTTGAGTGGTCTCGGCCAGATCGAGCTGATCCAGGGCGACCCCGAAGCCGCGTTGTCGGCGTTCGAGGCGGCGCTGCGGGTGCACCCCCACCTGCCGGGCACGCGCGACCTGATCGAGCAGCTGCGCCGTAATTTGGGCCGTAATTCGCTGTGATCAGGGCGTTGGCGGCGCCCTCTTAGCGGCGACATTGACAGTTCACCCGTTACAGTCCACCTAACGCTGCACTTCCGATGGATGCCACCGAGCCTGGGATAGTTTTATGAGCCGCGCGTTAACACGTCCGCAGATACTGGTCCTCATCGCCGGCGCCAGCGTTCTGGCAATCACGCTTGGCGTGCGCCAGACCCTCGGCCTCTACTTAGTGCCAATGACCCTCGATCTCGAATGGAGCCGGGGCCTATTTGGACTTGCCATCGCGATTCAAAACGTCCTGTGGGGTGCGGCCCAGCCTTTCGTTGGTGGCCTCGCCGACCGTTACGGGTCGGGCAAGGTCATCGCTGGTGGTGCGATTCTCTATGCTGTCGGCTTATTTGGCATGGCCAACGCCGTTACCCCAACAGAGCTGATGATTACTGGCGGTGTTTTCATCGGCCTGGGAATGAGCGGTGCGGGCCACGCCGTCGTGTACGGTGCGGTGTCGCGCGCGGTGGCGCCGGAGAATCGCACTTACGCGGTAGCCCTGGTGAGTGTCATCGGCGCGATCGGCATGATGGTAATGCCCAGCGTGAGCCAGGCGGTTATTGGCGCCGCCGGATGGTATTTCGCTCTGCTCGCTAGCGCGGTGATCGTTGTGTTGGTGGCGCTACTGGCACGGCTGTTCGGACATGAGGAAGCGATCAGCGCCAGCGAGCCCGACATGAGCTTACCCGAAGTGCTGTCCGCCGCGCGTAGAAATTCCGGCTACCTGTTGCTGGTTGCCGGCTTTTTCGTGTGCGGTTTTCATGTCACCTTTATTGGCACCCACCTGCCCGGATATCTCGACACCCAGGGCCTGAGCGCTGAGGTCGGGGCGATCGCGTTGACGGTGATCGGCTTCGGTAACATTGTTGGCACCTATATCGCCGGCGAATCGAGTAAGAGGTATCGGCAAAAAAACCTCTTAAGTTTGATCTATCTGGGCCGCGCGTTGCTCATGGTGGCCTTTATGGTGCTGCCGACGACGCAGTTGTCCGTATATGCCTTCGCCGCCCTATTCGGGCTGTTTTGGCTGTCGACGGTGCCGTTGACCAGCGGCGTCGTCTCGCGGATCTTCGGCGCTAAGCATCTAGGCATGCTGTTCGGGTTCGTCTTTTTTAGCCACCAGATCGGAGCGTTTTTAGGGGCGTGGTTGGGTGGCGTGGCGTTCGATGCGACCGGCAGCTACAACGCCATGTGGTACGCTTCGATCGTGTTAGGGATCGCTGCGGCGCTGCTCCACTGGCCAATCCGCGATCAGCCGATCGAACGCCTGGTGGCGCCGCAAACGGCCTAACGGTCCGCATAACACCGCTAACCGCGGTTTATTCCATGACAAAACATTGAACTGCGAGTTACTTGCATTTCAATTTGCATATCTCCATCGTAAGTGCGACGTACTGCGC
>JBFKGW010000116.1:0-7286 GCA_041633145.1 Alphaproteobacteria bacterium | reverse complement strand
GCTTCATGCCGCCGGACAGCTGCCGCGGGAATGCCTTCCTGAAATCCGAGAGTTTGGTGCGCGCCAGCACATCATCGATGGTTCGTGCAACCTCAGCGCCCGGCAGGCGATGATCCTCGAGCACCAGGCTGACATTGCCCTCGACGGTGCGCCAGGGCAGCAGCGCGAAATCTTGAAAGATATAAGTCAGCGGATTGAGCGAGCCGGCCGGCGGCGCGCCGACCTGCAACACAGCGCCGCTGTCGGGCAGTTCGAGGCCGCCGATAATTCGCAACAGTGTAGATTTGCCGCACCCCGACGGACCGATCACGCAAACGATCTGGCCGCTTTCGATGTCAAGGTTGATGCCGTCGAGCACCGGCGTGTCGCCGTAGCGATGGGTAATGCCCTCCAGGTGAAGGTCCATGCGGTCCTCGCAACCGGCGCCGTGTCGATCGCAGAAATCGAGCCGACGCGCCGGAGCCTCGACACGACTCCGACGCGGACTCAGTTTTGATTAGTAGGTTTCGACGTAGCTCAAATCGACCAGCTGATCGAGCGTGATGTCCTTGCTAACGAGTCCCTCGGCCTGGAACCATTCGAGCTGGTGTTTAACCGAGTTCACGTTCAGTTTGGCGTTGGGCTGCAGCCGCATCGAGCCGTTGCGGATCGGCGGCGCCGCCTTCTCGAACGGCCGCTCGACATAGACGTATTTGTGGATCAACCGGGTCGTCGCATCGACGCCGCTGTCGCCCTCGGTCTTGTCGATCATGTTGGCATTGAAATCAGCGATACCCTTGGAATAGGCGCGCAAGAATCGCTCAGTGAGATCGCGCTTTTCGCTCGCATTCTTGGTCGAGGTAAAGATCGTCGTCACCTGATAGTCGTCGATATAGTCGGCAACATTGCCGATGATCTTGGCGCCGCCGGAACCATCGAGGCCCTTGGCGATATGCGGCACGATGGTCCAACTGTCGATCTGGCCCGATTTCAGCGCGCCGATAATTGCGCCGACCTTTTGCAATGGTTTCAAGCTGACGTCATCGACCGAAAAACCTTCCTTGGCGGCGATCTGCGAGATCATGTAGTGAAACGACGACCCGGTCTGGGTGATGCCGAAGGAACGGCCCTTTAATTTCGAAGCCGACGTCACGCCGGCGTCGAAGGCGGCGTTCGAGACCAGAATTTTCTGGCCGTCGACGCCTTTCTCTTCGACCAGCGCGCCGCCGATGATTTTGATCGCGCCCTTCTCGGCGAGATTGATCAAGCCTCCCGAAATGGCGGTGACGCCGTAATCGATATCGCCCGAGGCGATGGCGACGGCCATCGGCGCGGCGGCTTGGAAAAAGACCAGTTCGACATCCAGGTCTTCCTCGGCGAAATATCCTTTCTCGAACGCGACGAACGCACCGGAGTGCGAGGTAAATCGTAACGCGCCGAGCTTGATTTTGTCCGCGGCGGCGGCCATGTGCGTTCCGGCAACAAACATCGTCGTCACGGCAAGCGCGGCGACCACCGCGCGCCATATCCAATTGGTCCCGATCATTCTCTTCCCCTGTCAGATTCGGTTCTTCGAAACGCGGCCGCTGCGGCCGCTAAACCTTTGCCGCTAAAATAGCTCTTTCAGGGCGGTCGAACACCCCTATCGGCTATGTTGTTTTGACGATCAGAAGAAATAGAGCAGCAGATAGCCGGCCAGCAGGATCGCCACCCACAACACCATGCTGCCGGTCGGCCAGGTACGCGCCAGCACACCCTGCGGACCATGGTGGCGGTAGAGCTGCAGGGCAAACCGCTCGGCCCGCCGCATCGCCAGGGCGCGCAGCTTGCTGTCGGCGCTGCTGAAGGCCGGATAAGCGACTTTACCGATGAACCGTCCGAGACGCCGGTAGGCCCAGTCGGTGTCGAGGTTGGTCGCGCGCATTTCCGGCGGATAGATGCCGGTGCGCATCAAAACCGTAAACGCCAGCGCGGAGAACAGCAGCAGCTGGAGCTGCGCCAGCACATGGGATTCGGTGTAAGGAACATAGGCCACCGGGAACGGCAGAATGGCGTAGAGCGCCGACGGGAAAACGCCGATGCCGATGCATAGCGTAGCGGCCAGCGCCATCGCGATCAGCATGTTGAGCGGCGCTTCTTTCACCCGCTTGCCGGAATCGTGGGCGAAGAAGGCAACGAACGGCACCTTGATGCCGGAGTAGAGGAAAACGCCGACCGAGGCCAACAACAGCGCCAGCCACACCGCGTAGTGCCCCTCATGGGCCGCCGCCGAGAGGATCATCGACTTACTGACAAACCCGCTGAACAGCGGCACGGCCGAGATCGATGCGGCGCCGACGATGCAGAAACCGGCAGTCCACGGCATCGATTTGAAGAGCCCGCCAAGCTCGGTGCTCAGAGCCGTGCCGGTGCGATGCAACACCGCGCCCACCGACATGAACAACAGCCCCTTGTAGATGATGTGGGCAAAGGCGTGCGCCGCCGTGCCGTTGAGCGCCAGTTCGGTGCCGATGCCGACGCCGACCACCATGAAGCCGAGCTGGTCGTTAAGGCTGTAGGCGAGCACCCGGCGCAGATCGTTTTCGATCACGCCATAGAAGATCGGGAACACGGCCATGATGGCGCCGATCCAGATCAGTTCTTCGGTGCCGGCGAAGCCGCGCGCGAGCGCATAGACCGCGAGCTTGGTGGTGAATGCCGACAAAATAACGGCGCCCGTTACGGTGGATTGCGGATAGGAATCCTGCAGCCAGTTATGTAGCAGCGGGAACGCGCATTTGATGCCGAAGGCAAGGATAATCAACACGCCGCCCGGCCCGTCGAGGCCGATATGGCCAAATTCGATCGAACCGGTCTCGTGCCAGCGCACGATCAGCCCGGCTAGCAGCAACACGCCCGAGCCGACCTGGATGATCAGATAGCGCATCGCCGCGGCGCGGGCCTCCGGCGTGCGCCGTGCGAGTATGAGAAACACCGAGGCGACAGCGGTGATCTCCCAGTAGATAAAAAGCGTGATCAGGTCGCCGGCGAACACCGCGCCGATCGCCGCGCCGGCATAAACCAGCGCGGCGGCGTGCTCGCCGGCCGCGCGCACGTGTAGGGCGTAGATGACGCCGAGCAGCGAGGCGATGAAAAACACATACCCGAACACCCGCGACAACCGGTCGACGCGCAATAGTTCGAGTTCCTGCCCGAACGCCGTCACCGGCAGTAGGTTTCCCTCGGGCAGCGTATACAACAGAACGAAGCCGACGATCGGCAGCGCTAGCATCCAGACCGCACGCAGCGGCCCGCGCAGCGCCGGCACTACAACTGCACCGAGGATGAGGACCAGGGCCGGCGGGAACTCAATCATCGTAGTAGTCCTCGCGCCGCATTACGATCCGGCGCAGAATCTCCTTGGCCGACAGGACCAAGAACACGCTACCGACGAAGGCGTAGACGCCGTAGAAAAACCGGATGTCGTCGAAACCGGTTTCCGGCTTGCTGCGGCCGACGAGATCGGCGAGCAGAACCACGGCGCATAGAACATAGAGCGCGCGCACGACCTTGGTCACGTTCTCCTTGCGGTCGAGCCACCAGGTGCGCTCTTCGGCGGGTTTGTCGGTCACCGGTCGTCCTCCCTCACCCTAAGGTGCTCCCATGATGCCGCCGAGAAACGCTTCGATTCGGTCGGGCATGAAGAACAGTACGCCACACGCCAGCGCGGTAAAGCACAGCGGAACCACGCAGAACCAGGGCGCTTCTTTGATGCCGGTTATTTCCTCACCCGCCGCCGGCGGCGCGAAAAAGGCGCGCACCACGATCGGCATCAGGTAGGCCACGTTGAGCACCGAGCTGATCATCAACGCGGCGACGACAAAGCCATAGTCGCCATCGAGCCCGCCGCGCGCGATGAACAGTTTGCTCCAGGCGCCGACCAGCGGCGGCAAACCGATAATCGACAACGCGCCAACGAAAAAGGCCGACATCGTGAACGGCATCGCCCGGCCGATCCCGTTGAGCTGGCTAACCTCGGTTTTGTGGGTCGCGGTATGGATCGCGCCGGCGACGAAGAACAAGGTGATCTTGCCGAAGGCGTGGGTCAGGATGTGCATCGCCGCGCCGACCAGGGCGAGCGGCGTCGCCACCGCCGCACCGAGCACGACGTAGGCAAGCTGGCTCACCGTCGAATAGGCCAGCCGCGCCTTCAAGTTATCCTTGGTCAGGGCGACCACCGAAGCGGCGAGCAGCGAGAACGTCGCCAGATAGACCAGCCATTCCGAGGCGCCGGTGGCGAGCAGATGTTCGGAGCCGAATATGTAGACCACTACCTTGAGCACCGAGAACACCCCGGCCTTGACCACAGCGACGGCATGTAACAGCGCGCTGACCGGGGTCGGCGCCACCATCGCCGACGGTAGCCAGCGATGGAACGGCATCACCGCCGCCTTGCCGATACCGAACACGAACAACGCTAGCAGCAACGCCGTGGTCGCCGGGCTGGCGACGTCGAACAGGATGCCACCGGGGGTGAAGGTGAGGGTCCCGGCAAGGCCCAGGGTCCACAGCAGCGCCGGGATGAAAAACACGATCGACGTGCTGAGCAGGATCAGCAGATAGGTGCGCGCGCCGCCGCGCGCCTTGGCATCGCCATGATGGGCCACCAATGGATAGGTCGACAGCGTCAGCACTTCATAGAAAATGAACAGGGTGAACAAGTTAGCGCTGAGCGCGACCCCCATGGTCGACGCCAGCGCGATGGCGAAGGCGATATAGAACTGGGTCTGGCGCGGCTCCTTGTTGCCGCGCATGTAGCCGATCGAATAAAGCGAGTTGACGATCCACAAGAACGAAGCGATCAGCGCGAACAACATGCCCAGCGGTTCGACCTGGAAAGCCAGCTCGAGGCCTTCGGCGACGACCAAGGCCGATACGGCCGGCCGCCCGCCGTCGACAACCGCCGGCACGATTTGCACGACCGCGGCGAACAGCAGGACCGCCGTCGTTAGGGTCACCGCTTCGCGCAGGTTGGGCCACCGCCCGGCGAGGCCGATCAGACCTGCGCCGATGGTCGGAATGAGGAGCGCGGCGATTATGGCAGTCGTCGGGGTCACCAGCGCCTCTAATAAACCGCGTTGAGCAGCAGCGACGCCGCCTGCTGCGCCAAGCCCACCGACAACGACGTGTCGAGACCGAAATAGATCGCCGCGGCGACCAAAACGTAGGCCGGCACCAGGAACGTCGCCGGCGGGTCGCGCAATAGCGCCACCTGCACCGTCGGCTCGCGGAAATAGGCGACTTCGACGATACGGCCGATATAAAGCATGGTGATCACCGAGGCGATGACGATTAGGGCAACCAACCATCCCTGCCCCAGCTCGACAGCCGCCAGCGCCAAGTACCACTTGCTGATGAAGCCGACCGTGCCGGGGGTACCCAACAGGCTCAAGCCGAGCACGACGAAGCCGGCCATGGTGAGCGGCATGGTGCGGCCGATACCGGCCATGTCCTCGATCTTCACCGAACCGAGCCGAAACATGACGCCGCCGATCAGCAGAAACAGACCCGCCTTCATGATCGCGTGGTTGAAAATATGGGTCATCGCCCCGGTAAGACCGGTCTCGGTGGCGTAGCTAATACCCAACGTAATGAAGCCGATCTGCGCGACGCTCGAGTAGGCCAGCATGCGCTTGATGTTGTCCTGGAACAGCGCCACGACCGATGCGGCGAACATCGCGACCAGCGACAGGATCAACAGGATTTCCGGCAACGGCGTGGTCTGAAAAAACCCCTCGCCGCCGAACACGGTGTAGAAGAAGCGCAGGAAGAGATAGATCGCCACCTTGGTCGCGGTGCCGGACAAAAATGCGCTGGTGACCGAGGGCGCGTAGGTGTACGCATTGGGCAGCCATAAATGCAGCGGGAACAGCGCCAGTTTCAGCGAAATGCCGACGGTCAGGAAGGCCAGCGCTGCCAATACCGGGCGCGTTTCGTTGATCGCCGGGATGCGCTGCGCCAGATCGTTCAGGTTCAGCGTGCCGGTCATCGCCCATAACAGCCCGATGCCGATGACGATGAAGGTGGCGCCGACCGTGCCCATGATCAGGTACTGGTATGCCGCCGTCAGGCTGCGCCGGTCGCGCCCCATGGCGATCATCACGTAGCTGGCGAGCGACGATATTTCGAGGAAGACGAAGATATTGAAGGCGTCTCCGGTAATGGTGACGCCGAGCAGGCCGGCCAGCGCCAGCAGGTACATGGTGTAGAACCAGGCCTGCTGGGTATCGTCGAAGCGCTCCGCGACGCTGGCGCGGGCGTAGGGAACGATCACCGCGCCGACGCCGGAGACCACCAACAAGACGAACGCGTTGATTAGATCGACCCGGTATTCGATGCCGATCGGCGGCGCCCAGCCGCCGAGCGCATAGGAGATTACGCCTTCATCGAGGACCCGCAGCAGCAAACCGATCGCCGCCGCGAATGCCGCCCAACTGGCAATCAGCGTCAACAGCCAGGCGATAAAGCCGCGCCGGAAGATGGCGCACAGCGGCGCCGCCAGCAGCGGCAGCACCACCTGCAGAGCCGGGAGATGGAGCGCGATCACTAATCCATCTCCTGATCGTGCACTTCGTCGTCCTCGACGGTGCCGTAGGCCTCGTGGATACGCACGACCAGCGCCATGCCCAAGGCGATTGTCGCCACACCGACGACGATCGCGGTGAGGATCAAGACGTGCGGCAACGGGTTTGAATAAACCTCGAACCCTTCGGCCAGGATTGGCGCCGTGCCGCCCAGAATTTTGCCGGGCGAGAGGAACAGCAAATAGACCGAGGTTTGAAAGATCGCCAGTCCAACCAGCTTCTTGACCATGTTGCCGTGGGCAACGACGATATAGAGGCCGCCGACGAGCAAGAAGATGGTCACAAAGTAATTAATGTTGGCGAGGATTTCGGTCATTCGCCCTCTTCCTCTTCTGCGAGGGCCTCTTCGGCGCGGCCGCCGAAGGCGTAGAAGATCGCCACCATGGTCGACGCTACGGTGACGAAAACACCGAGTTCGACGATCAGGATACCGAGATGCTGTCCGGCTTTCTGTTCGCTGCCCAGCGGCGTGTAATCGAGATAGTTGGCACCGAGCAACAGGCTGGCGACGCCGGTGCCGGCGAAGATGAGGATGCCCAGGGGAATCATCATGTAGACGACGCGGTTGGGGACCACTTGACGCGCCGCCGTAACGCCGAAAATCATGCCGTATAGGATGACCGCCGCCGCCGCCGTGACACCGGCCTGAAAACCCCCGCCTGGCCCGTAATCGCCATGAAACTG
>JBFKGW010000115.1:0-7292 GCA_041633145.1 Alphaproteobacteria bacterium | reverse complement strand
TGACCCAGCCCCAAATGGCTGGTGCCCTTGATCAGGTTCTGGAAAAACAGATCGTTGGCCCGCTGTTCGAGATGGCGGCACTCGAGTTGCAGCCGCCATAATTCCATCCGCTTGGCCTCGCCGATATCGTCGTTGGCCAGATCGCGTACTGGAGCCTTCTTTGTCGCTCGCTTCGCCAAAGCGTCCTCCCTCAACTCAGTTATCTACCAATCTCGCCGGAATAATCCGGCAAGCCTACGCTTCCGCCATTCATGGAAACTACCGAAGCAGCGTAGGTAGTCTGCTTGCCGCCGCCGTCAATAACGATGGGTTATCGGCATCTCTTCGGCCGGATAGAGCGTGATCACCCGGCATCCCTTGTCGGTGACGATCACCTCTTCTTCGATCCGCGCCGCCGACATGCCGTCGGTCGCCGGGCAATAGGTCTCCAGCGCGAACACCATGCCCGTTTTGATCTCGAGCGGATGGTCGAACGACACCAGGCGGCTAATTACCGGGCGCTCGTGCAAATTGAGACCGAGCCCATGGCCGAATTGCAGGCCGAACGCCTCCATCTCGTTGGCGAAGCCGAAATCCTCGGCCTTCGGCCAGACCGCCGCGATCTGATCGGTCGTCGCACCCGGCTTGACGCGCTCGATCGCCGCGTCGATCCATTCGCGTGCCTTCTTGTAGGCGTCTTCCTGCGCCGGCGTGGCGCGGCCGATCGCAAAGGTGCGGTAATAACAGGTGCGGTAGCCGTTATACGACATGATGATGTCGAAAAACGCTTGGTCGCCCGGCCGGAAGATGCGGTCGGTGAAGTTGTGCGGATGCGGCGAGCAGCGTTCGCCGGAAATCGCGTTGATCGCCTCGACGTCGTCGGAGCCCAGCTCGTAGAGCTTCTTGTTGGCCAGCGCGACGATGTCGGATTCGCGCACGCCCGGCTTCAGCTCTTCCTGGATCATGTGATAGGTGCCGTCGACCATGGCGGCGGCCTGGTTGAGCAGGATCAGCTCATCCTGGCTCTTCACCTCGCGCGCATCGAGCATCAACTGCTGGCCGTCGACCACGTTGACCCCGGCACGTTCCAACTCGCGCAGCATCGGCGGCTCGATGATATCTACGCCGACCGGCTGATCGGCGACGCCCTCTTCGACCAGGATCGCCTTGATCTCTTCGGCATGGCCGCTCATCAGCCCGGCCGAGGGCGGCACCATGCCGCGCATACCCAACAGCCCGGCGCGGCAATGGTCGGGCTTGAGCCACGGCGCGTGCAGGCGGTGGTGGACCGCCGCCGAGCCGAAATCCCACACGTAGGGATCGCCGTTGCCGGTCAGCAGCGAAAAGCGGGTCATCTTGTCGCGCGACCACTCGCCGATCACGGTGCTGGTCATGTAGCGGATGTTGTTGTTGTCGAAGCACAACATCGCGCCCAATTCGGAGCCGGCCAGCGTGGTGCGCAGGCGCGCCAAGCGATACTCGTGCAAACGCCCGAAATTCACCCGCTCTTCGAAGTCGACACCGGTGTGTCCCGGCGCAGGTACCGCCTTGTCCCACAAATGACCCGGATCGATGTCGTCGGGATGGATGACGCCCGAAGTGATGTCGTCTGCCGCCATGGTCGGTCTCTCCCCAGGGCCGGTCTTGCCGGGCCCGATTTTCAGTGACTTTCGTCGCCGCAAAGCCATGTTTGCAGCCGTTTTACTAACCATTTCAGGCAGCGCGCGGCGTGTCAATGGCAGCGATGCGCCGGCCCTCATAACGTTGACCGAGGGGGTATTATGGAGTAGCGAAGATGGCACAAAATCCTCGGGGTCAACCCGCGGATGACCCGGCAAAGGCCGGGCCGGGAGGAGACGGTTCGCGTGACCCAAGCGAAAATCTTGTTCGGCAGTCCGGCGCGCGCCGAGATGGTGCGCGGCGCCGACGCCTTGACGAGCGCGGTCAAGGTGACGCTGGGACCGCGCGGTCGCAATGTCTTGCTCGACACCGGTCTCGGCGGCCCGGCGGTGACCAAAGACGGCGCCCGTGTCGCCGAACGGATCGAATTCGCCGATACCTTCGCCAATATGGGCGCGCGCCTGCTGCGCCAAGTCGCCACCGAAACCAGCGCGGCCGCCGGCGACGGCAGCTCGACCGCGACACTGCTGGCCAATTCCATTCTGCTGGGCGGGGTGCGCGCGGTGGCGTCGGAACTCGGCGCGATCGGCGTCAAACGCGGCATCGATCTCGCCGTCGACGCAGTAGTGGCGCAGCTGCGCGCCAGCGCCGCGGCAATCGGCGAAAACGCACAAGTCGCCCAGATCGCGGCGATTGCGGCCAACGGCGACGCGCGGATCGGCGCCTTGATCGCCGAGGCCGTGGCGGCGACCGGCGACGATGGCGAAATTCTCATCGAGGCGGGCCGGGCAACCGAAGACAGGCTGGAGACAGTCAGCGGCATGTGGTTCGACCGCGGCTACGTCTCGCGCCATTTCGTCACCGACGAGGCCACCCTGAGCGCCGAGCTACGCAACCCGCTGATCCTGATCTATGGCAGGAAGATCTCCGATCTCGGCGGGCTCATGCCCTATCTCGACCGCGCGGCCGAACGACAGCGGCCGCTGCTGATCATCGCCGAGGATGTGGAGAACGAGGCGCTGACCACACTGGTGGTCAACCGGCGCGACGGCGGGCTCAAGGTCGTCGCGGTCAAGGCGCCCGGTTTCTCCGCCCACCGCCGCGACAATCTGGAAGATCTGGCGATCCTCACCGGCGGCAAGGTGGTGCTCGGCGAGCCTGGCCTGGATCTTGCCGACGCAACGCCCGATTTCATGGGAACCGCGAGAAAAGTGCGCATCACGGTCGATAAAACCACCATCATCGGCGGCGCCGGCGATGCCGACGCTATTCGCGCCCGCGCCGACCAATTGCGCCTCGGCTTGCAAAAGCCCAAGACCGCCCAGGAAGAACGCGCGCTGCGCCGGCGTTTGGCCAAACTGACCAGCTCGGTCGCCTTCATTCATGTCGGCGGGTTCAGCGAAACCGAGATTAGGGAAAAGCAGGGCCGCATCGAAAAGGCGCTGCGCGCGGCGCGATCCGCGCTGGCCGACGGTTACGTGCCGGGCGGCGGCGCGGCGCTGTTGCATGCGGCCAAATCGCTCGACGGCCTGGTCGGCGCCGATTGCGACGAATATGCCGGCATCCAGATCGTCCGGCGCGCGCTGGCGCAGCCGCTCGGTCAGATCGCCGAGAACGCCGGCGCCGACAGCAAGAGCGTGCTCGGCAAGATCGCAGCCAGCAGCGATTGTCAATTCGGCTTCGACGCGCGCAGCCGCGAATTCGCCAATTTAATCGAGGCCGGGGTGATCGACCCGGCGAGCGTCGTGTGCCGGGCGTTGCAGGGGGCGGCGTCGGTCGCCGGGCCGCTACTGTTGGCCGAGGCAGCGGTAGCAGAGAAGCCGGTCAAGAAAATCCCCCGCCATCCGTTCGCCTGCAAGTGTTCCGATCACGACCACCACCACTATCCCGGCGATCCCTACCACGAGCACCACCTGCCCCACTCCCACGGCCATCACCACCACGAGCATTAGCATCGACTCGCCAAGCCCTAGGTCTGATACGACGGATCCTTGGCGTCGACCACCCGCTTGAGCGCGGCGAAGACATCCTCGCCGGCGCCGAATTCGGCGCTAAATTGCAGCGCCGCCGCGCGCGCCTGCTCGCCGACTTCGGCAGAGAATTCGATGGTCTCGCCGGCCATGCTGTCGCTTGCCAGCTGAATCTCGCAGGCCCGCTGCACGGTCCACAGGCGCACCAGCGCTTCGGCGATGGTCTCGCCCCACGCCAGTAGGCCGTGGTTGCGCAGGATCAAGATCCGCTTGTCGCCGAGGCTGGCCAGCAGGCGCTGCTGTTCGTCGGGATTAACGGTGACCCCTTCGAAGTCGTGGTAGGCGACCTGGCCGTAGATCTGCGCGGCGTAGAAGTTGGTCCAGGTCAGGCCTTCGGCCTTGCCGGCGACCGCCGAGCCCGCCGTGGTGTGGGTGTGCATGACGCAATGGGCAGCCGGCAGATGTCGGTGGATCGCGCTGTGGATGACGAAGCCGGCCGGGTTCACCGGCCAGGCGCTGTCGCCGACGATGTTGCCGTCGAGGTCGATCTTGACCAGGTTCGACGCCGTCACCTCGCGGTACATCAGACCGAACGGGTTGATCAGGAAATGCGCCCCCGGCCCCGGCACTTTGACGGTGATGTGGTTGTAGATCAGCTCGGTCCAGCCGAGATGGTCGAAGATGCGATAACACGCCGCCAGATCGACCCGGGTCGCCCATTCCTCAGCCGAAATATGGGCTGGCCGGTCGCTTGCGCCCGCGCCGCCGATGTCAGAGGCAATTGCCATCGCCTGCCCTTGCAGTTGTTTGCCCGAGACGATACAGCATTCGCAGGCAATTTTGGGCGGCAAGAGCGTACCATGCAAACACCCGATCAGGACCTACGGGAGAGCGAGCGAGCGCAACCGAGTGATCCCGTGCGCGATCTGCAGGACCGCTGGTCACAGCTGATATTGATGTGCCGCGACAAGGTCGAACCGGTTGACTTCGACGGCTCGCCCGACCAGCAACGGATCGAAGCGATCAAGCGGCTGCCCGAAGTCGACAGCGTGGTCGGCGCCTACCGCTCGGGTCTGTTGCAGCTGGACAGCCTCGAGCTGGCGGCAATCGAAGACTACGGCGACGAGCTGCCGCGCCCGGTCACCGAGGCTCATCTGCTGTTCTGCCACCGCAACGCGCTAACCGATTTCGTCGGAGCTTTTGCCAGGGCGTGCGACTCGAACGACGCAATCGCCGACGGGATGGCGCAATATCGGGACAACCCGGCCCTGCCCGATCCCTGCCTGCTGGCGATCAGCGACCACCAGTACCGCCTGCTCTACACGGCGTTCGCCTTCGGCTGGGTGCGCGACGAGCCCCATCCCGACCTGAACCAGGTGTTCCGACTGCGCGGGATGGAATATCTCGGCAAGATTGCTTGCGCGTCCGGCGCGCCCAACACCGCGAGCGAGGATCAATCGCCGCCCAAGGTGTGGCGGGAAATTCGCAAGCGCAGCCCGCTGGCCGACCTGTTCGCCGCCGCCGCCAGCGACAACAAGGCGAGCCTCGCCGCAGACCTCATCCAGTATCTCTTTATCGCGTACCAAGCCGCGGCGGCGGGGGCGCTCGACCCCGCCGATGCGAAGGACAACGCGCTGGCCAGAACCGCGTCGGTGATCATCGGCGAGCTGATCGACGAATTGAGCCAGACGGAAGTATACCGTGGTTAGATCGAATGGCCTCTATCCTTCGAGACGCCCTCTCGCCTCATCCTGAGGAGGGCCGCCAGGCCCGTCTCGAAGGGCGAGGCGAAAGGGCTCCTCAGGATGAGGCCAAATCTGGTTCAACGCCGGCCGCTGCGAGCTGCGCGAGCCGCGCTCGATGACCGCGGCGATCCTGTCAGCGCCGGATAAATAGCAAGACTTGGCCATCGGGAAATCGTGATCACGTTGCTTGACGCGGATCAACGCTCAGCGGACAAGCGAATGCCACCGTGCTGCATGGTTTGAGTGCGTAGTTCCCTGGGCTTGAGCACAGAAGCGGCGGAGGTGATGTGATGGCAGAACAGGCTTCAATAGACAAAGGCGACCGCCAAGCGATGATGCACTCGATGATGGAGCAATTCTTCGCTGGCATGGGCGCGGACGAGAAGAAAGAGATGTGCGCGACCATGATGGGCAAGCTGACCGAAGGCCTCGACATGAAAGAGATGATGCCCAAGATGATGATGGGCATGATGTCCGGTGCCGCTGGCGAAGGTCCAGGCAAGATGCAGGACATGATGTCGAAAATGACACAGGGCGGCCCCGAACAGCACATGGCACAAATGCCCGAAATGATGCTGAAAATGATGATGCCCCACTGCATCGGCATGATGTTGCCGGCGATCGAGCCGGACAAGCGCGGCGACGCGGCCGCGGCGATCGTCTCGGCGATCGTCGATAAGGGAACCGCCGGCATGTCGGCGGATCAGGCAAAGGCTTTTCACACGGCGCTCAAAGACGCCATGAAAGCAACGGCGTAGCGAAGCGCTCGCCGGCGGCGACTCGCCGCCCCTACCCCGCCGCATCGGAGCGGCCTATCATCTAAGCGATGGCGGTGCGGCAACCCGCTGAGCCGTAGGATCTGGCGTACTTAGCTGTCAGACAAGGGGGGGAAATGACGATCTCGAGCGGAACCGTGTGATGGCGGCACCGGGAGCGTTCTGGTCGAGTTTGCTGTGGCAGACCGTGCTGTATGTCGCCATCGCCTATGTGGTGATCACGGCGGTGTTGTTCCTGCTGCAATCGCGCCTGGTCTACTACCCCAACTTGGGGTCGCGCACGGTCGCAGTGACGCCCGAGCGCGCCGGCCTCGCCTTCGAGAGCGTCCAGTTCACCACTGAAGACGGCGTGCGGCTCGACGGCTGGTTCGTGCCCGCCGATGCGCCGCGCGGCGCGCTGCTGTTCTTCCACGGCAACGCGGGCAATATTTCCCACCGGCTCGACTCATTGCGCATGTTCCACGAGCTCGGCCTGTCGACTTTCATCTTCGACTATCGCGGTTACGGCCGCAGCGAGGGCAAGCCTTCGGAACAGGGCACTTATCGCGACGCTGCGGCGGCGTGGCGCTACCTTGCGGTCGAGCGCAGCGTTCCACCGGAGAGCATCGTCTATTTTGGCCGCTCGCTGGGCTCTTCGATCGCCGCGCACCTGGCGATGCAGCACGCCCCCGGTGCGTTGATCCTCGAATCAGCCTTCACCTCGGCCCCTGACGTGGGGGCGCGAACCTACCCTTTCCTGCCGGTGCGCTGGCTTTCCCGCTTCCAATACGACACGCGGGCATATCTTCAGGCGGTCTCGGCGCCGCTGCTCATCATCCATAGCCGCGACGACGAGATCATTCCGTTCAAGTTCGGCCAGGCGCTGTTCGCCAGCGCCAACGAGCCCAAGCAGTTCCTCGAAATCAGCGGCAACCACAACGAGGGCTTCATGCTGTCCGGCAGCGACTATGTCGAAGGCATCGATAAGTTTTTGCGCGACCATCTGGATCGCTGATCGCGACAGCGCAGCCGGGTATTGAGCGCGGCCGGCCGCCGCGAGATACTCGCCGCCGCACCAAGCCCCAAAGAGGACAGCATGACCGATAGCGAACTTCTCGAACCCAGCGTCGATCCCAGTACGCGCAAGCTTACCTACCGCAACGTCACCGCGCACAATGACGGCGGCGACAAGACCATCGTCTCGGTACGCGACACCCCGGACC